>CAYMWO010000018.1:0-26521 GCA_964393905.1 uncultured Bdellovibrionales bacterium
CGAAAATGCAAGAAGAGTTCCGGAGCGAACAGGCGGGCGGCGTCAGCGCGAGAGCAGTCTCATTCGGACCACTCCCCCCGCGGCTTAACCACTGCCCTCTCGAAGCACGAAAAGTAATTTTACTTATAAGCGCTAGTAATCAACTTCTCCATATGCGGCCGCAACAGCTCTTGAAATGCTGTATTCGCATCGCCAGCACCCGGATGAAATCTTAGGCGGTGTTGGAGAACATAAGGCGCAACGAATTTTAGGTCGTCTTCAGTCACAAAATCCCGCCCTTCCAGAATCGCCCAGGCGCTCAAAGTCTTCTTCAACATAATCGCCGCCCGGGTTGAGGCGCCGAACTGTAGCATTGGGTTACCGCGGGTAGCCTGCACTATGGAGACAATTGCTTCCACAATCGAGTCCTTAATCTTAACCTGACTCGTTGCCTTACGGGCTTGGATTATCTGCTCTCTGGTTACCACCGGCTTAACATTCGCCACGCCGTCTTGAATTTCATCCACATCGCGCAGGATCTCGAGCTCCACCGCATGGTCTACATATTTCATTGGCACCCGCAGTAGAAACCGGTCCAGCTGCACCAACGGCAGGGGATAGGTACCGGCAAGGTCCAGCGGATTCTGTGTGCCGATTACGAAGAACAGCTCGTCTAGTGGGTAGGTGTGGTTATCAATCGTCACCTGACGCTCCGCCATACACTCCAAAAACGCCGCTTGGACTTTGGGGCCGGTGCGGTTGATCTCGTCCGCCAGCACAACATGCGCAAATATTGGCCCGTGCTGGAAACGAAACGCACCGCTCTTAGGCTCAAACACATTCACACCCAGCACATCACTCGGAAGCAAGTCCGGCGTAAACTGAATCCGGCGAAACGGCATAATCCCAGACTCTTGAGTATCCGTCGCCGAGCAATCAATCGAGCGGCCGAGAGTTTTTGCAAGGGTGGTCTTCCCCGACCCCGGATAATCCTCAATCAACACATGCCCGTTTGCCACAAGCCCCGTCAGCACGAGCTTCACCGTGTCATCTCTTCCGCGGATAACCTTCCCTAACGACTGTCTGAGAGTTGAAAGAGTCTCTACCGCTGCTGGAATCAATTCAGTTGTCATCGCTATAAAAGCCCCTCTAATAATTTAAGTGGCGGCACAGGCTCGCCAGGTGGATCTACCTTGTGACTAAAGACCTTGGCAATAAAGTTGTTCACAACAGTCTCAGGCTCAACTGGCTCTTTAGACTGAGTATCGGCCCCCTGATTACCAGCCGGGTTAGCGGTAGAATCAGTCGGGCCGTTTTCCTTCTTAACGACTGGGTCATCCGAGGAGACACTTGCTATCTGGTTCCGACTGGAGCGCTCGCTAAGTGTCAAAGTGTATTTATCGCTCCCCTTTGCGACAACCGTCAAAACATACCGCGCGCCGTCCCGATAAGGTTTAGCAAGCTCATCGAAACGGGTGCTTGTGAGCATCTCCTTCAAAACCTCGGCTGTCTCCTTCGCCGCATCCCCGTCAGCCTGAACCTCTACCATCACCGGCAACGCCAGGTCGTGGTAACGAACATGCGATGGTAAAAGTTCAAACAAATCCTCGCGCGCCGAGATATCCTCACGTAGCTCTTTCTCAGAGACCCCAAAAAGGGAACTTAGATAACCGCGCTCTCCTCTTTTGGCCAAAATCAACTTCGCCAATGCATCGGCGCGCACCATCCGGTCGATAGTTCTAAAACCCTTGGTCGATTTTGAGATCAGCTTCTCCGCTTCAGCAGCATCTCCATGATGAAGATAGTTAGTCCCGAGATATAAATTGTAATAACTCTTTGCCTCTTCTCGAGAGTCTAAGTCCAGCATCCGGGAGATGCGCTTCTTAAACGAGCTCTCCGGAAAACCCGCGAAGATGTCCCCCAGCGTCGGATACTCGAGCATCGCATCAGTGTGGCGCACATACAGGTCTTCCACATCATCTAATTCATCCAACGCAATCTCTCGGGCGCGCTTTCCATACCACCACGATTGCACCCGATACCAAGCCGCCAAACCCCTATCCCAGGCGCTCTGCGCGATGTTTCCGGTTTCAATATCACCCAACGCCGCAGCCTTGGCGGAGAGCGCTTGCGACATCCCAATTGTGGCGGCAAAACGCAAATCGTTCTCGTTAGTGCCAATCTTTCCAAACCACTGTTGACGCTCAATAGCGCTGTTTGAAAACTCGAGCGCCTTATCTGGGTCGCCCATTCTTAGCGCCACCCGCCCTCGGGCTAATGCCAAGAGCGCGCGGTGCTCGGTGTCAGAACGGACCGAGTGCGCGGCGAAGCAGGCTTCGAAATCGCTCAACACCCTGTCAGCCTGAAACAGCCGAAGTTCGTCCATGTATAAAATCGCCAAATTCAGACTCGGTAGAATATGATCGCAGCCATCGGGAAGACCGGTGGACTTTAGCCACGCAGCCTCCGCCATGTCATCCGAGAAAAGCTCGCGGTAGACCTCTCCGGAGTTATTAAGCGGAGTTGCTACCTGCCCGAGCCCGCCCATTAATAGCTCAGAGCGAATAGCCCGTGCGAAGGCTTCAAGCGCCAGTTTGCGGTTGTCCTTAAGCGAAAGCAAAATTCCAAGGATGTTGTAAGTCCGTCCCGGTTCCGCGCCGCGCAGAAGCCCGCCCTGCGCCACACGAACTGCCTCATCAACCCGTTTAAGCTTCATCAATACCCAGGCTCGTGTGCCCGGATACCAATCATCCCAGTAACGGGCGCCGAAGCGATCTAAAGTCTGGAGCGAGGCCTCGTACTTATCTAAGTTCAGCCGAGCCTCGGCGAGTAAATACAAAAGTCGGGAGTGTTGGCGCCAGGCGCTGGGGTCTAGAGTGTTATTTTTATCGCTGCCAAACTGCTTTTCAAATAACTCCTCGGCCTTTCGCAGGTAGGTATAAGCCAGCTGAAAGTGCGCGACCTCGCCCAGGTAGTAAGCTCCCAACATCATATGCGGGCGGAAGTCATTAGGTGCGAGTTTCAGCGCGCGCTGCAGCTTAGCGCGCGCATCAATCGGGCGCTGGGAAATAAAGAGATCCTGCGCCTCGTCGAGTAATGACTCAAGACTCTCTCCCTCGGGTGCTGAAACATCTGCCCCGAGTGCCGGATCGGTATTAGGCGCAGTCTGATCGGCGAGCGCCACTACCGGAACCCAGATGAGTAGTAAGCCCAAGATTACCCTTACCATCGCCGCCACCTCCCCACAGAGACGGGGCTAAGAAATGCCAGCGGCCGCTTCCACCGCTGGTTGTGCTCATCGTAACTTTTCACAGTCTGCGTAATTGCCTCATGCAGCTCACCCGACGCTGGCATTGGCTGCGGTCCACGATAGGTTAGCTTCTCCAAAAAGCTAGTCACTCGTTCAGCATCCACACCGAAACTCTTTCTTAAGCGCGCCGCATATTCATGCCGCGTCTCGCCATACCGCCGGCTTAAACCCAAATCACAAAGCAGTGAAGCGACCGAGGTGTATGCCAGCTGCACTCTGCGGGTGTCGTCTCGCGCAAAGCGGTAGCCAAAACGCAGCCAAAATTTAACAAGCAGCCAGGCGGAGATTAGCAGGGCGAATACCGGAAGCAACACCTCGCGTTTAGCGAGCTTATCGAGAATATTCTCTTTCTTTTTCTCCTCTTCCGGCTCTGGCGGGGGAGGGGTGACAAGATCTTGCGCTGGATCAATTTTACTCATCAACTCTTCTAACAGCTTTTCATCCGGAACAATCACCTGCTCGTTTTCTGCTTGCGCCGGGGTAACATCCAGCACTACCCAGCCCTGACCCTTAACGTAAATCTCAGGCCAGGCGTGACGGTCTCCGAGGTGTAAAAGGATGTGCCCATCCTTGGCGTAAGTCAGATCCGTGAGATATCCGGTGCCGATACGCGCAGGGATTCCGGCAAGGCGCATCAGGTAAACCGCTGAATGCGCAAAATGCACGCAGTAACCGCGCATCTTCTCCGAGAACAGATAAGGGGCCACAGGGTCCCCTTTGCCTGTAACCTGGTGCCCAGGGTTTCTCGTGTAAATACTTTTCTCCGAAAGGTATTTGGAGATCAATGAGGCTTTTAAGACCGGCGACTCAGCGTCTTTAGTTAGTTCACGAGAAAGCTCCGCGTAGCGCAAGTCCTCGCCGTTTTTATCGAGCACCGGCTTATCCGGTTCAAGCGGAATCGGCGTCTCGGGTAACTCAGAGATACTCCCCGGTGCTCGGAGGTAGTGCTTGAGCATGGCATCGGTCCAGTTGCTGTCTCCTACATCTTCACCGACTATTTCATCGACTTTTATGGTCGGCGCATAGGAGAGCGCCTGGTAGGCGAGTTGAAACCGCTCCGGGTCTGGATTTTTTATCAGCCGCATTGAGCGCGGGAAATCTATCGCAAACGGCGAGCTGTGTTTTGTGAGGAGGTAAATCGACTGCGTTATCTTCTCGCGGTTCGGTCCGGGCTCAGACTCAATCGAGATATAAGGCTGTCCGGGTTGGATCCTGGGCACATCGGTATCATATTCTCGCGAAGCGTTTACCAACTCCTTGCCGTTAAACTCAGAGAGCGCTCCTTCCCTGAGGTAGAGCATCGGTGACCAGGGGTTCTTTGCGTAGTCGCCCTCGAGCCGCACGAGAGCCGCCGGTTGCTTTGTCTGACCAATTGCTGAGTGAAATCCAAGCGGACTCTGGCCCTGCTCTTTGTTCTCGCCAACGCCGTTTGTCGCACGACTCATGTCGTTATTGTAGGAGTGTCCGACATAAGCCGTATAGCCAAAAAGGGCGAGCAATAGCCCGGTGGGAATCAGTATCCGCAGCAGACGCGAAACCGAACCGTCCGACTCTAGCGGCAAGGCCCCCGAAAAAAGTGGACGAGTTCCCGCTAGCACCAGATAGAGCCATAGGAAAACCGTAAACCCAGCAGCCAGTCCCAGAATTAGCTGCTCCGGTGGTAACCCTGACTGCCACGCTAACTCGGAGATCTTTTTTGGAGCGTCGAGGTGATAGTTTCTATGTCCGCTTAAGAGGGAGAGAAAGACCACCGCAAAAAGCGTAGCCTCGACAGTTACCGCCTGCCGTGCGCACCAGAAATACCAGGTCGTAAGAAAACTGGCGGCATAAAAAATCCCGAGCAGTGTCAGATGCTCCGCCAGGCGGTAAACGTAGAAGTCTTTTGTAGCCTCGGCAGAGTCTGCTCCGGTAAGCACCAGATTGGTAAACCAAAGAATAAAGACGACCCCGACAAACAGCACGGCGTGAGTGAGCAGAGCGCCGAGAAAGCTTCTCCCTTTTAGCAACATGCGCCCGGCAATCCAGGTTCCAAGCAGAGCGGCAAGCACTAATAAAGTTTCGTTCGTTCCTAGATCCGCTACCCGGGTCAGAAAAATTGTTATCGCTGAGGCAATCGCTGCCCGCATCAGCTGAAGCTGATAAAAACGCCGGGTCTTGCCCATCTCCTTTTCTAATACTTCCATCAATTAAAACTCTCGTAGCCTTCACAGCGCAAAAGTTCAGCGCTATTTTGCGAAATTGTTCGGGCTAATTCGCCAACTTTTCTTTGCGAGGCTAAACTCCCAAGAAAATCCCCGCCCAGTGCACCTCTTGGAGCCCCGCTCATTCGACCTATCACAGCTTCAGGAACAAAACGCCCCAGCATCCCGTAGCTCCGCCTCCGCTCAAGCTGGTGCCGAAGCTGGAAGTCGAGCTTAGGGTCCAGCCGCTCTGGTGCAAGGGCGACAGTCAGTTGCACTGCGCGAACCTGCGCAGCACGCAGCGCACGATCAAACCAGGCGGTTGAGCCGTTCTCCGGGGCGAAGATTATCACACGGTAAATTAGCCTGTTGGATTTCATTAATGCGTCTAAATAGGCGTCAAACCCCGCCGCTGTTCCGCACTCGGTGCTCCAGACACTACGGTTGATCGCATGCCGAATGTCGTCAGGATTGATAAAATATCCACCATCTGCACCCCACCCGGCGCCCAACCCGATGCTGGTCCCCGACTGGCGCTGCACACCATCAGTGCCAAAGAGCACGGTAATCTGCGAAGCGGTTAGGTAATCAACATAACTCTGGAGCGCACCGGCGACGTAGTCATCCCGGGTGCGAGCTACCATATAAATGGCGACCTCACCCTCGGGGATAATCGCCGGCTCGGGCCGTCGCACAACAAGCTCTCCTGTGCGGGCATAGGTTTTCCATAAAATGCGATTAATGCCCTCGCTCGGATCGTAAGCTTTGATATCAAACGGGTCTCCCGTTCGCTCTCGCGATAAACTTAAGTCATCTCCGACACGTGAACTTGCGGCGACAATCGGTAGGGGCTTAATCGGAATGGTCGGCGCGGAAACCTCAATACTGGATTCGGTCTTAAGCTCCCATGATAGAGAGCTAAAGCCGAGAGCATCTCTAATAGTAAAGCGCAGCGCCGTAACCCGCCAAAGTCCCCGGTGCTGAAACAGAAGTGAATCAAACAGATGCCGCGGAGTGCCGAGGCTACCGCCGCGGAGGATGTGCACGGGAGAGGTTACCCCGCTGTGATCAAAGATGCGTTCCAGTTGCAACGAGAAAAAAGGAGGAACACTCGAATCAAAAAGGACGATACCAGCGGGAACCTCCCGGCCGGAATAGGCGTTAAGATTATCAAACCGCACCTCGGCCCGAACAGCCCGGCCAAGTTTGAGGCGGATTATAGAGGTGACAATTACGGCGACCAAAACGAGCGCCAAAAGCGAGCCGCCAATAATGTATGCAACGAGATCACTCTCCGGCAGGGCATATTGTTTTACTGCAAAGGCGGAAAGCGCCAGAGCGAGCAGACCGCGAACGGTAATGGGCTGAGAGTCCGCAACTTTAGTGCTGGCCCGCAGAAGATATCTGGCTACCCCAAACCTAAGTAACCGGTGGCGGAAGAAACTACGATATAGGTTTTCGAGCATTGAATTGATGGCCTATTAACCCTGCCGCTAACCCTAACATGTCAAAGGGTCACTTTAAGCAGTGCTTCTGTGCGAAACTATCCGCCCGCCGCAGTTTGGGCAAGCGCCCCTTAAGTCCGTTTTCCCCTTCCTGTAACTCCGTGCCCTCCATGGTTAAATTTTGTTTTTCATCGAGATCTGAAGGAGATAGTGGGCCCTATTCCTGGGGGCTATTTTCAAGTAATTTATCCTCCGCAAACCGCATCGTTCACACCGCATATATAAGGAGTATATGTCCCTTCTCCGTTTTTCTCTCTCACTCGCCTTAGCCGCCCTAATTTTTCCAAAAATTGTTTCTGCTCTAGACGCCCCCACACCACCTGCGGTGACAGTCGAGCTCTTCTCCCCCGAAGGAGTAGTGAAGGGAATTCGTCAGGTGACGGCACGCTTCTCTGAACCGGTGACTCCCTTTGGCGACATGGCTTCAGTAGTCAAACCCTTTGAGATCCTCTGCACGGGAAACGATTCGACAAAAGCTGCTCCCAAAGAAGTCACAAAAGGCGCCGAGCGCTGGGCGGACCAAAGCAACTGGGTATTTGATTTCGAAAATAATTTACCTGCTGGCGTAAGCTGCGACTTCAAACTGCGCGAGGGGCTGAAATCCGTTTCGGGGAAGCCGCTTGGCGGAAAGACTCTCTTTTCTTTTTCGACGGGTGGTCCAGCAGCGGATGTGATCGAGCCTTATACCTACGGTGACGAGCTGACATCTGTTGACGAAGATCAAATATTTGTCGTCAGTGTTGATGCGGAAGTGGACGAAGCTAGCGTTTTGAAAAACGCTTATTTTAGCGTTGACGGGATTGCCAGTAAGATTCCGGTGCGACTCGTGCAGGGGCCGGAGCGAGAACGGATTCTTAAATCCGAAAACCGCGAGCCGGACACAAAAACTCTGTTGCTAGTCCAGGCGCGCCAGACCTTCCCACTAGATAAAGGGCTGGCTTTAATCTGGGGTAAAGGCATTAAAACCAAAACCGGCGTTCCGAGTGAGAACGAGCAGCGGTTTGAGTATCTAGTGCGCGGGGCCTTTAAGGCCAAACTGAATTGCGAGCGGATTAAACCAGATGGCGCGTGCATTCCGCTCTCCAATATTCGAGTCGGATTCTCGGCCCAGACGGAACGTAATGTTCTAAGCCAAGTAACTCTGACTGATGCTTCCGGTAAAAAGTACAGCCCCGCTCCTTTTGACCCTGCTGAGGACAATCTTGTATCTGACATCACCTTTAAAGGCCCGTTCCCGGCGCTGACGGATTTTACAATTAAACTCCCAGTCGGAATCGTTGATGACTTTGGCCGCAAGTTGGCAAACGCCAACAAGTTTCCGCTCCATTTTCAGACTTCCGATTATCCGCCGTTAGCAAAGTTTCCTTCTTCCTTTGGAATTCTCGAGTCCGGGCCCGGAGCTTTGCTTCCCGTGACGGTCAGGAATATCGAACCCGATGCACTCCTCCGAGTGGCGGATGCCCCGGGCACTAAGAATTTTCTGAATGCTGAACTCCGAGCCCGGGTCGGCAGCTTTTCCGATGAGACCCGAATTCAGTTTTGGCTAAACCGACTAAAAAATTACGCCAGCTATTACCAGTACGAAAAGCGGAAGGAGTCGATATTTGGAGAAAATACATACCCAGAGGTTTCGCCGTTAACAGAAATCACATTAAAGAAACCCAGCGAGGCCCGCGAACTTGAAGTTGTCGGGATTCCATTTTCTAAGCCTGGTTTCTATATCGTCGAGCTTGAGAGTCCTAAACTGGGCGCTGCGTTGTTAGATACCGGCGCGTCCGGTGCGGCGCCGAAGATGTATGTGCCGACTGGGGTGCTGGTCACGAATATGTCCGTACACCTTAAATGGGGCCAGGAGTCCTCGCTAGTCTGGGTAACGGCGCTTGATAGCGGTAAGCCAATAGCCGGGGCAGATGTTGCCATCTTCGACTGCGAAGAAAAGAAACTAGCTTCTGGAAGAACCGATGCCGATGGAATCTTCCGCACCGACCAGCTTCCACTTGAAAAGGACTTCGAGTGCGGAGATAGAGGCTCCTCACTGATTGCTACTGCACGTCTGGCCGACGACATGTCTTTTGTGCTCTCCAGTTGGAATGAGGGTATCGAGCCTTGGCGCTACAATCTGCCATCGAGCTGGTATGAGTCCACTCCCTACTCCACCCATACAGTGCTAGCGCGTGACCTATTGCGGCAAGGTGAGATACTGCAGGCCAAACACTTTATCCGCAAGAACGTCATGGCCGGACTGGGACTTCTAAAAAAAGACGAAGAGCCGGTTCGAGTAGTTTTTCGCCACGAGGGAAGCGGCAAGAAGTACGAGTTTCCTCTTAGCTGGAATGCCGCCGGATATGAAACCGGCGTGGCGCAAACGAACTGGACTATCCCTAAGGAGGCGCAGCTCGGAACGTATTCCGTGAATCTAGTATTCCCAGCCCCAAACGGCGCTCCGCCTGCAGATGAGAATCATTCTAACGAAACCGAGGTTCTCTCCGGGCGCTTCCGCGTGGAACAGTTTCGAGTGCCGTTAATGCAGGCCACACTCAAAATTCCCGATGCCGGAGTAATTGGAGTGCGAGAGTTTCCGCTCGACTTTTCTGTGAACTATTTAGCGGGCGGACCAGCGGGAAGAACTCCGGTGAAAGTACGCCACGATGTGCAAAACCTCTATCGAAGTTATATAGAGGACTTTGAGGGCTTCACCTTTAATACCGGCAAGGTCAAAGTCGGCCTAACCCGTTCCGGGGATCGCGATGGTGAGGAAACTCCGGTTGCTAAGCGCTCCGGTACCAAAGAGCTGGAGTTAGACGATGCAGGTTCAGGACGGGTTGTAATTTCAGGGCTGCCGGAGAGCGATCGTGGCCAGGAGATTGTGACCGAGCTTGAATTTAAAGATCCAAACGGGGAGATTCAAACAGTCTCTCGTCGAGTTCCATACTTTCCGGCGGCCGTCGTTGCGGGAGTAAAACCCGAATCGTACTCGTTTCCGGAGGGATTAATCAAAGTCAGTGCTGCAGCTGCGACCTTTGACGGCAAACCCGTTGCTAATGCACCAGTTAGAATCAAAGTCTATGAGGAAAAGCGCCTTAGTCACCGTAAACGGCTAATTGGCGGGTTCTATGCCTATGAGCACTCGACTGAAATTAAACCGGCGGGCGAGCTTTGTAGTGGAGTGACTGATGCCAAGGGAACGTTCACCTGTAGCGTGAAGTCAGCGCTAGAGGGAGATGTAATTCTGGAAGCAGTTGCAACCGACACTTCTGGCAGGGAGAGTGTCTCGCATACGGAAGTTTGGGTCGGGAAGGGGCGTGACTACTGGTATGACGCCGAAGATAACGATCGGATGGATCTAATCCCTGAAAAGAAGTTTTACGAGCCCGGCGAGACCGCGCGTTTTCAGGTGCGGATGCCGTTTAGAGAAGCCACAGCGCTTGTGACTGTGGAACGCGAAGGGGTGGAAGAGCTGTTTGTAAAGGAACTCTCGGGCAAAGACCCAGTAATTGAGGTTCCTGTTAAGGGCAGCTATGCGCCAAATATGTTTGTCTCGGCTCTAGTGGTTCGGGGTCGTGTCGGGGATTATCAACCTACGGCGATGGTCGACCTGGGGAAGCCGGCTTACAAACTCGGAATCAGTGAGATTAAAGTCGGCTGGAAAACACATGAGCTTAAAGTCGCCGTCTCGACGGACAAAAGTGTTTATCAGGTCCGGGAGAAAGCCAAAGTTAAAGTCCATGTCCAGGCCGCAGATGGTACGGCGCTCGCCTCTGGTGCTGAGGTGGCGATTGCCGCTGTCGACGAGGGACTACTTGAGCTTTCCCGTAACGACACCTGGAAGCTGTTAGATGCGATGATGGGCATTCGCTATTATACGGCGCAGACCTCAACCGCGCAGATGCATGTCATCGGCAAGCGGCATTTCGGCCTGAAGTCAACGCCGGTTGGTGGCGGCGGCGGGCGCGGTCCGACGCGTGAGCTGTTTGATACCTTGCTGTATTGGAATCCGGCGGCAAAACTCGATGGTAATGGTGATGTGGAAGTCGAAGTCCCGCTTAACGATTCGCTCACAAGTTTCCGTGTGGTGGCAATAGCGCATAGCGGAGCTGAACGGTTCGGCACCGGTGGAGCATCAATCCGCTCTACGCAGGACCTGATGCTATTTTCCGGAGTCTCTCCGCTTGTGCGTGAAGGGGACGTGTTGCATCCGGAGTTTACGGTGAAGAGCACGATCGAAACCCCGCTGGATGTGGAGTTGGGGCTGGATATTGACGGCTTAGGAAACACAGTGGAGTCGAAGAAGGTCGCCCTACTTCCGGGTGAGGGAAAGACAGTGTTTTGGACAGCTACGGTTCCGAGTGGAATATCCGCGTTGGGCTATACGTTACGAGCTTCTGTCGGTGGTAAACAGATTGATGCGCTCACAGCTAAGAGCCGGGTCGTCCCGGTGTTTCGTAGTACAATTCAACAGTCCACCATCGCGCAACTTGATGGCGAGCTTACAGTCCCGGTTCAGCGACCAGCAGGGGCTATCTCCGGACGAGGTGGATTGTATCTGCAGTTCCAACCAAAAATCTCGGGCAGTTTGGCTGGAGTAAAGGGTTACATGTTGGGTTATCCCTACGGTTGTCTGGAGCAAAGGGTCTCGATAGCAGTGGCGCTCCAGGACCCGAGCCTTTGGCAGGGAATAGCCTCGGGGTTAACGGAGTTTATCGACAGTAACGGACTGCTCAAATATTTTCCTGGGATGGATCAAGGTAGTGATGTGCTGACCTCTTATGTGGTTTCGGTTACACATCAAGCTGGGTATCAGATCCCTCCCGATAATTTGGAGGCTATTTTGTCTGGGCTGACTGAATTTGTTTCAGGGAGATTCAACTCTTCAGCTACCGGCGGACGAACGGTTGTGCAGGGAGATTTGCAGATTCGGAAAATTGCCGCTCTCGAAGCACTCTCGCGATACGGCAAGGTGACTCCGCAGTTGGTTTCCGTTGTGATGGGACCGATTAAGCCGGAGGTAACCCTTCTTCCAACTATCGCGCTTATCAACTGGTACAATGTGCTAACACGTGTGGCAGTTATCCCGGATCGCGACCGGCTGATCGGCGAGGCCCGGCAGCTGCTGCGTTCTCGACTTAACTTCCAGGGGACGACGATGAGCTTCTCGAACGAGAAAGCGGAGGTCTTCTGGTGGCTGATGAACTCCGCTGACGAGACCGCGGTGCGTTTTCTGTTAGCCGCTGTAGATACCGATGTCTGGGCAGCAGACGCGGCACGAATTGTCAGAGGAGCGCTTGAAAGGCAGAGCAGAAACGGCGCCTGGGATTTGACCACGGCAAACGCCTGGGGGGTGTTGGCTGTTAAGCATTTCTCAGAGGTGTTTGAGAAAGTTTCGGTCGGTGGCGAGACTACTGCTGAACTCAACTCTCAGCGACAAGGGGCGAAGTGGAGTGAGACCCCGAAAGGGGCCGCGTTTAATCTCAAGTGGCCAGAGGACTTGGGTGAGCAAACGCCGGCGGACTTGAAAGTAAAACATGCAGGCGAGGGGAAGCCCTGGGTCACGCTTTCGAGTATTGCGGCTGTGCCGTTAACTGAGGCGCGTTCCAGTGGGTATAAAATTACCCGCACGATACTTCCGGTCTCGCAAAAGACTCCGGGTATTTGGGCTAAGGGGGATGTCTATCGGGTGAAACTTGAAGTTGATGCACAGACTGATAGGAGTTGGGTTGTGATGAGCGATCCGATTCCTTCAGGAGCTACAATTCTGGGGAGCGGTCTCGGGCGCGACTCGGCAATTCTAAACTCTGCTCCGGTAGTCAAAGGCTCGGAGAATGAGAAGCAGGAATGGGATTCGTGTTGGGGGCCGGCGTATACCGAGAACACCTTTGAAGGGGTGCGCGCCTACTATGACTACTTTCCGAAAGGTAAGTGCACATTCGAATATACCGTGCGACTAAACGGTGGCGGCAAGTTTGCGCTTCCTAACACCCGAGTGGAGTCGATGTATTCTCCAGAGCTTTTCGGCGAGGCGCCAAATGCAGCGGTTGATATTAAGGATTAGTAAAGGGCTGCTGATTGCCACGGCATTCTCCGTTCTGGCTCTACTAGCCTTGTCAGAGCCGGTGCCGTCTTTTACAGAAGTGAAAGCCAGCTACCTTGTCTCCGACATTCCGGTTTTAGACCGTAACGGTGCGGTCATTGATGAGTTACGGGTTGATGACACGCGGCGCCGACTGCCGTGGGTTCCTCTCGGAGAGATTGCTGAGACCGTAAAGAGTGCCGTGATTAACCTTGAGGACCGGAGGTTTTACTCCGGAGGTCTGTATCGGTTTTTGGGAGTTGATTTCTACTCGCTAGCTGGCGCAGTGCTGAGGGGGGTCGAGGGACTTAGGTTTCGGGGAGCAAGCACAATTCCGATGCAGCTCGCAGCGGCACTAACCACCCCATCCACTGCGCATTCGCGTTCGGTATTTAGGAAACTAAAGCAGATTGCCACCACCTTTCGCCTCTCCCTAACCTGGACCCGGCCTGAGGCTCTCGAAGGCTATCTTAACTTGGTGACCTTTCGCGGCGAGCTGCAAGGGATTCACGCTGCAAGTCGCGGGCTCTTCAACAAAAACCCGCATGGGCTTTCGACCGAGGAGGGAACGTATCTCGCGGCACTCATTCGTAACCCAAACGCCCCAGCGGAATCGATAGTCAATCGCGCCTGTCATTTCCTCAAGACCGAAAACTGTGAGCAGTCACTAACGCGGATTGTTCCGGCTCTGGGGACCGGATATCAGATAACCCGACGCGAGTCTCTTACGCCGCATGTGACACGAACTTTCGCCCGAGAAGCGACAAAGTCGCGACCGACCGAAATCCGCACGACTATCGATGCCTCATTACAGCGAGTAGCTATGCAGGCTCTTAGCCAACAGCTAACTCCCCTTAGAGAGCAGGGCGTTAGAGACGGCGCGGTGATAGTCATTAAGAACGATACGGGCGAGGTGTTGGCGTATGTAGGAAACTCTGGAGAGGGGGCGAGTAAGTTTTATGTCGACGGCGTTAAAGCCAAGCGCCAGGCCGGGTCGACGCTTAAGCCATTTCTTTACGGTCTGGCTTTAGACAAGAAGATAGTCACCGCTTCAACATTGGTGGACGACAGTCCAGTAGATATTCCGCTTTTTGGCGGCGTGTTCCGTCCCAGAAACTATGACCACGACTTTCACGGGCCGGTAAGTGTGCGGATGGCGCTGGGCTCCTCGCTTAATGTTCCGGCGGTGAGAACTTTGGGGCTGGTTGGAGTTGAAGATTTCGTAGCGACGCTTACTGGGTTTGGGTTTTCGGAGTTGAAAGGACCGGATTATTACGGCTTCTCGCTGGCGCTAGGCTCGGCGGGGGTTTCGCTTTTGGAATTAGCCAACGGCTACCGGGCGCTAGCTAATGGCGGAGAGTTTTCTCCGGCGCGGTTAACTCCGGCAAGTGTAGCCGCACCTGTTCGGATAATCTCTCCCGAGGCGGCGTTTATCGTGTCGGACATTCTTTCGGACAGGGAAAGTCGGAGCATCACATTTGGTTTTGAAAATCCGCTCGCGACTAGTTTTTGGGCGGCGGCGAAGACCGGAACGAGCCGGGACATGGTCGATAACTGGTGTGTCGGATATTCGCGAAACTACACTGTCGGGGTTTGGGTTGGAAACTTCTCCGGCGAGCCGATGCGGGATGTTAGCGGCGTAACCGGTGCCGCGCCGGTTTGGTTACAGGTGCTGAGTTATTTGGAGGGTGCGCGGCCGCAGGATAAAGCCGTAATGCACCCCGAGGGGGTTTTGCAGGTCGCAGTCGAGCAGGGAAGAAATGAGTGGTTTATCCGCGGCACGGAGCCGCCAAGCTTTGATGCTGAATCTCCAACACAAGCGATTGCCTCGCCAAGAATTATCTATCCAGTGCAAGGAATGATCATCGCTCTCGACCCCGATATCCCTGAGGACAATCAACGAGTGGTGTTTAAAGCTACCGGAGTTGGGCAGGATGTAATGTGGGTTTTAGACGGCGAAACTCAGACAACGGCCTCGAGTCCGTATATTTGGAGCCCGATTTCAGGAAAGCACATGCTCGCGCTTAAGGATCTCGGAGGTTTAAGGAAACATCAAGTGAATTTTGAGGTGCGAGGGCGGCTGAAAAGCGAGCGATTCTCTGATTGACAACTGTAACCCGGCGGGTTACAGTTGCTGGGTGATAAAAAGCTTTGCTCACAGGGGCCTCGAACGGTTCTTCTATGATGGCTCTAAGCGTGGCATTCAGCCAAAGCACGCGGAGAAGTTGGCAGATATTTTAGATCTGTTGGCTGCTGCAGCCGATGTGCGGGATATGAATTTTCCGGGCTCAGGGCTTCACCCGTTAAAGGGAAAGCTTACCGGCTTTTGGGCAGTAAAGGTTTCGGGCAATTGGAGAGTGGTGTTTCGGTTTGAAAATGGAGATGCCACTGAAGTTGATTATATCGACTATCACTAAGAGGGGAGTTATCGACATATGAAGAAGGCAAAGCGCAAACCGGCGCATCCCGGTGGAATTCTTGCCCGGAACTATCTGGCTCCGCTTGGGCTAAGCGTGTCTGAACTGGCGCGAGTTTTGGGAGTATCTCGAAAGACAGTTTCAAAGATCGTGAATGAAAAAGCTGCAGTGAGTGCCGAGATGGCATTACGCCTTTCTAGGGCTTTCAATACCACTCCCGAACTCTGGCTTAATTTACAGCGGAATTACGATTTATGGATGGCTTCGAAAAATTCTAAGGACTGGGAGGACGTAGAGCGGATTGCTGCTTAGCTTTCGCCGGCTGTATTGCTTGCCTAGCACATAAACCGACCTTATAATCATGTCGAATACCTAACCCCCTAAGGAGCGACTATGTTTAGAACTGGAAATCCGGCCTTAAATAACCAAGCATTTCTCAAAAATGTTCCGATGGGAGTCACCTCGGAGGTGATGACACTGGATGGAACGGTGAATAAAACCGGACTCTCTCTGTTGATCACCATGGCGGCGGCTTACTGGTCGTATTCCAATCCGCAGATGGCGGCCTATCTGATTCCGTTGATGATAGGCGGGTTTATTCTCTCACTAATTATTATCTTCAAAAAGACCACCGCTCCATACCTCACTCCGGCGTATGCCGTAGCCGAAGGGCTGCTCTTGGGATCGATTTCACTCTTTGCTGACATGCGTTACCCGGGGATAGTTTTCCAGGCTATTAGCCTAACCTTCGGCACGCTCTTCGCGTTGCTGTTTGCCTACAAGTCGGGTTGGATCAAGGTCACCGAGAACTTTAAACTCGGGATTGTGGCGGCCACTGGGGCTATCTGCCTTGTTTACCTGGTAAGTTTTGTCCTCGGCTTCTTCGGGGTGCAGATGGCGTTTCTTCACGATTCAAGTCCGCTCTCGATTGGGATCTCTGTGGTTGTGGTAATTGTTGCGGCGCTTAACCTAGTGCTGGACTTTGATTTCATCGAAAACGCATCGAATGCCGGAAATGTGCCGAAGTACATGGAATGGTACGGGGCTTTCGGATTGCTGGTAACCCTCGTCTGGTTATATCTTGAGATTCTCCGCCTGCTTATGAAACTGCAGGATCGCAAATAGAATTCTAACATTCGGGCGGATTGATTTTGGCCTTCGGCTATTAGATAATCCGCCCGAACTCAATTCTCATTCTTATCTTGGTAGACTTTTGCGGCATCTTTTCCGAAGGAATTTTTTCTTCGTGAGAGATGCCGGTGGGTAAAGGTTTTATCTAAACCCTGCGTGAGGTGTGACGGTTAAGGGCTTCTAGAGCGAGCCTTTAATCGTCCGCCTTGTGGCGGTGGTTTAGCTTGAGTTCTCGAAATCCAGGAGGTACCGTGGACCAATTCTACCGCAAGCAACTTTTCGAATCCGTCTTGCCCGAGGCCGGCACCATGGGCGCGCACGAGATCGCAGCTCAGCTCGCGAGCCTCGTGGGCGCGGGGCACGAGTGCGCGAAGACGGACCTGCTCCGGCCGTTCGCCCTCTTCTTGGTGAAGACCTTGGTCTCCAAGAGCGACAGGTCCAGGGGGCACGCGGTGATCCGCATGATGCTCTGGTCCCTCGACTCGCTGCAGCTGCAAGAGGTGCAGCGGATCGGGATGACCGTCTTCAAGGAAGACGGCGAGCGCTGGACGTTCTACTGCGGCGTTGTCTCCCGTCGGATCGCGCAGCTTCTCGGCCTCTGGCGGGGTCCGCTCGTCCCGGAGATCTCTTCCGACCCCCTGAGGGCGCAAGCGGAGCTCGTGGAGAAGCGACTGGACCCCGAGTTCGTGGCGGCCCTGGGAGTCCGCGAGCGGGAGACTGCCGGCATCGGGCACTTCGTTCCGTCCCGTCCTCGAAGCGGTCGGTTCGAAGCTCCGAGGAACAACCCCTCGTAGTTCACCCGTGAACGGTTCGTTGCCAGAGGAGGCCGGAAGGACTCGCGTCCAACCGGCCTCCTCTGGGCTGAGTGTTTTTCACCCCACCGTGCTCTCTTTCCTAAAACCTTTCCCTTAGATTTTCACTAACCAAGCCATACTTGAATAAGTCATTAAAGTTCTTATATTCGCCCCCTTTATTTGGTGTTTCATTTCTCTCGGTGGTTCTGCTAAAGAGGATATCAATGTCTTTTATTAAAGGGATTGGTTTCATTATCAATAACGGTTCTATGAACAACAACAGCAACGAACCGCCATTCTGGCAGCGAATATTCGACCAACCAGTGACCCTACTAGTAGCCGGCTTGGTCGTGATGTTTGTCTTTTATACTATCTGGGGGTTATTCGAGATATTCTTATTACCTCAGTCAACCTTGCCTTAAAGGGTTATATTATGTCGGAAGAAATGCATTCTGGAATTGTTGCACCGCAGGGAATCTGGTGGGTGCCAGCAGGCGAGCAAGAGCGACGTTGGGTTCGAATTTCTTTTGTATGGTGCATGGTGCTTTTTGCCATGATGCCGCTTTGGCATTTGCGCGGCGGACAGAACCCTACCGGGATTCGTGGTCAAGTTGACCCCGCAGCCTTTGTAGCCCGAACAGAGCGGTTCATTAACGATTACAAAGTTGGCGAGGAGAACGGCTTTCCTGTCGTCGCGCCACCACCTGGCAGTGACATCTACCTCCTGGCTCGGCAGTGGAGTTGGACACCGGTGCTTAAGCTTAAGAAAGGCGTGGAATATACGCTGCATCTTTCTTCGGCTGATGTAAATCACGGATTTAGCTTGTTCCCAATTAACGTCAATATCCAAGTGGTTCCTGGTTATGATTATGGGTTGAAGGTTACACCGAACACTGCGGGCGATTTTCGCATAGTCTGTAACGAGTTTTGCGGAATTGCCCACCACTTGATGATTGGCAAAGTACTAGTTGAGGAATGATTTATGAATTCAGTCGTTGAATCCCTGGCCACGCGCTTTCGCACTTGCCCGATAACTGGACTTAAGGTCGACAAGAAGGCCGAGATGTTGGTGAAGGTGAATGCTGTGGTGGCCATTGTCTGCCTCCTTGCCGGAGTGATAGCGGCCCTTGGATTAGTGCTAACTAGATGGCAGGCGATACACCTTCTGGCTCCTCACATGTATTACCGCTTTCTGACCCTGCATGGACTTAACATGCTGATCTTTTTTATTATTTTCTTTGAGATGGCGGTGCTCTACTTTGCTGGGCCAATTCTGCTGAATGCTCGACTGCCGACTCCAAAACTTGGATGGGTAGCATTTGCGCTAATGGTCGTCGGCGCAGTCATGGTTAACGTGATGGTGCTGCAGGGGAAGGCCGATGTGCTGTTTACTTCCTACCCACCGCTACGTGCCGATCCGAACTATTATCTCGGTATCATCCTTTTTGCCGTGGGTGCGTTGATTGTTACGTACCTTTTTATGGCCGCGATCATTGTTGCCAAGCGCGAGAAAACCTACAGCGGGTCGATGCCGCTGGTAACCTTTGGCGCACTGACAGCCAATATTATTGCAATTATCACCCTCCTTCATGGGGCTATGGTCTACATTCCGACCTATCTCTGGTCGCTGAATCTAATTCCGTTAAATGCCGAATTCTATCGCTTGGTCTTTTGGGGGCTGGGTCACTCTTCGCAGCAGATTAACGTAGCAGCGATGGTCTCGATTTGGTATCTACTGGCCGGCCTGACCGTCGGCGGCGTCGTGTTGAACGAAAAAATTAGCCGCACGGCCTTCGTCCTCTATATTCTGTTTATTTCAATGGCCTCTGCGCATCACCTTTTAGTGGACCCCGGAATGGGACCGGCCTGGAAGGTGTGGAATACAAGTTATGCGATGTACCTGGCGGTATTGGCTAGCTTGATTCACGGGTTCACCGTGCCTGCGGGAATTGAGATGGGGCAGCGTCTACGCGGCTTTACCGGCGGGACTTTTGAGTGGTTACGTAAAGCCCCTTGGGGCGATCCCGGATTTTCTGGGCTAATCCTCTCGGTGATCATCTTCGGGTTCATGGGTGGTATCACTGGGGTCACAATCGGCACCGAGCAGATTAACATCATCGCTCACAACACGATGCGAATTCCCGGGCACTTCCACGTTACAGTTGTAGGCGGAACGGCGCTGGCCTTTATGGCGGTGACCTATTATCTGATTCCGCTTATTTTTCGGAAACGGGTCGCGCTCTGGCCGTTGGTGAAGTATCAACCCTACCTTTTCGGCGGTGGCATTGCCATCATGTCTATCGGCATGAGCTTCATGGGTGGTTTTGGAGTCCCGAGACGGCACTATGATGTTACTGCAAATGGGGCCCCGTTCAATCTTGATTTTCATCCGGCCGTAACACTACTGCAGGCGGTGATGGGTATCGGTGGGATTATCGCGGCAACCGGCGCCATTATTTTCATACTAAGCGCTGTGATAAGTGTCTTTTTTGGACGCTCATTCGATGCGGCAACCGTGCAGTCCGATCCTTCAGGAATTCCCCAAGGTATTTTGAAGCTTCCGGCACAAACCCACAGCGGGTCTGTCGTCTCGCGCGTACACAAAGCAGGAACTCCTGGGACAGTTATCCTGACCTTTATCTTTCTGCTATGTTTCATTGTCTACTACTTCATTAACTGGAAGCTGCTCTCGTTCTTGTGGAAAATCGGATAGACACTACTCACCAATCAAAGCCTCAGCTCCCGCTGGTCCTTTGTCTTGTCTGGTTAGTTGTCGTAATGGCGATGTGGGTGCTGGCGTTTTATCACCAGCCCGAGGAGGTCTCTGGTTGGCTGCGTCGCGCTCAAAACGTCTGTTTTGGTGTTAATGAAAATGGGCTCCCGAATTCCGGCGGCTGGATTCTGTTAATACTTTCACCGTTATTACTATTGGTCGCCCTCCTGGTAATTATGGGTGGGGAAATTCGCGAGCAGCTAATTGGGATGTGGCGCTCGAGTCTCGGAAAAATCTTCACGGTATTCCTTCTTGTGTTGGTTGTCGGAGAAGCGGCATGGGTAAGCTCACGGCTACAACAGGCCTGGCGTGCTCAGTCAGAGGATTTTAGCTCACAGGAGCAGGGAGGACTTCCTCAAGGATATGCACGCCAAGATTGGTTAGCCCCAGAGTTCGAACTTATTGACCAATCTGGCCAGAAGGTTACATTTCCTGGTTCTGGTAACCGTATCCGTCTGCTCTCCTTTGTCTTTGCACATTGTCAGGCCGTCTGTCCTTCGATACTTCGCACGATAGATGCTGTGAGCAAAAGCGAGCCCGAGTCTTTAGACATTTTTCTGGTCACTCTTGATCCGTGGCGTGATACGCCCTCAACCCTACCTGACTTAGCAAAACGCTGGGGGGCCGGACAGAACACCCATGTTCTTTCCGGAGAGGTAAGCGATGTGGAAAAAGTGCTTGATTCCTATCGTATCCCGCGGCAGCGAGTCGAGAAAAGCGGCGAGGTTGTTCACCCGGCGCTGGTTTATATTGTCGACGACAAAGGTAGGGTAGCTTATGCATTCAACAACCCCTCCGCTAAATGGTTGTTGGATGCAGTGAAGAGAATTTCATGAGTGAAAGCCGTCCCAGGATATCGCCGCTAGCAGAGCGTGTTGGTCGGTGGCTCAGGCCACTTAACCGTTTCTTCGACTGGCTTTATCATTCCAAATATAGCCCGCTTTACCGTAGCGGGACGTTGGCTGTTTTATTGCTGGTTATTCTTTTGGTTAGCGGGCTGTATCTCGCTTTCTTTTATAGTGTCTCTGACCCATATGCGTCCCTTGAGCAAATTCAGGGACAGCGTTGGCTTGGTCGCTGGATTCGAGCTCTGCATCGCTATGCAACGGGCGGCTGTGTGCTCGCGGTGTTGGTACATATTCTTCAACTTATGGCTCACGGCAAGACCTGGGGGCCTCGTGCTTTGGCTTGGTTTAGCGGAGTAGTTCTACTCGGACTGTTACTGATCTCCGCCTGGAGCGGATACGTCATGGTCTGGGACCAGCACGGTCAGGCGCTAGCATTAGCGGGCGCGGAGGTCTTGAAATTGATTCCGTTTCTTAGGGAACCACTCACTCAGGCGTTTAACGGTAGCGCCCCAGTAAATGCCTCCTTCTTCTTTATGAATCTCTTCTTGCATGTGGCTCTTCCCATGGGCTTGATTCTTTTGCTCTGGGTCCATACTTCGCGGCTGTCACGTTCCGTCTGGTTCCCTAACCGGACAATTATCAACTACACGGTAATCAGCTTCGTGTTGTTGGCTATTTATTGGCCGGCGGTACTACTTCCTAAGGCCGATCTTTTTATCGTTCCAGGGAGAATCAATTACGACTTCTGGATTGGCTTTTGGCTGCCACTGCAAAACGCCTACTCCCCCAGCGCCTCCCTTGGGCTCTGGCTGGCAGTTCTCGGCTTTCTAATCTCGCTCCCTTTTTGGTGGAGACCGAAAAAGAGCGATGAGAGACCACGTTCGGTCGTTGATCTAGAGCTTTGCACCGGGTGTACTCAATGCGCGGACGATTGTCCATATGACGCTATTGATATGTTCCCGCGACCAGATGGGAAACGACTGATTGCCGTTGTTAGTTCTTTACATTGTGTTAGCTGCGGAATTTGTGCGGCGTCTTGTGATGACTTGGCGATTGGTCCGCCAGGGAGAGATGGGCAGGATCAAATTGATTTTGTGCGCGAGTATGTAAAATCGAAGTTGACCGATGCGCCTCAGGGCACTGTTGTGATTGTCTCATGTGTGAGTAACGGCAAGGTCGGTAAGCAACTGCGGGAGTTTTGCGCAGACAATCAGGGCTTTCATCTTTTTGAAGTCGAGTGTTGCGGTGCTCTGCATAGCAAAGTGCTTGAAGAGCTGATGAGCCACGCCAGTGGCGTTTGCCTGCTGGGTTGTCCCGCGCGAAACTGCTTAAACCGAGATGGCCTAGACTTGCTGGCCGGGCGCGTATTTGAAAAACGGGTCCCGTTTGTAAACCGCTCAATCGATCGCTCCCGGTTCCTTGTGATGGCAAACTCAGACGCTGAGCGGGCAGAGTTTACTAAGGAGCTTATCGGTTTTCAGTCACGATTAAATTCAGTCTCCGCCCCTAAACGCGTTTCGGGACTACCTCGGCCCCAATATCTTCGTGGACTTCTTGTAACTCCACTCCTGCTTCTCTTAATTGCCTGGGGCAGTCAGCTTGAGTTTGGTAAGAGCCCTGAAAGCGCATTTCTTCGCCTAAGCGCGCGACTTCCCTCACAGGTGCGGCAGAACTGTCGAGTAGCCTCGCCGGAGGAACTCGCAGCACTTCCGGCGCATATGCGGCAGCCGCAGATTTGCGATCAAAAGCATATCGAGTATCAGTTGTTGGTAAAGGTTGATGGGCAGGCGCTGGATTCTAGAGTTGTCTCTGGTGGTGGGCTGCATGCGGAGAAGGCCGCTTTTGTAGAGGACGAGTTTAAGTTGGCGCTTGGAGAGCATCAATTGGAGATAACACTTATCCCCTCCGCCCCAGAGCTACGCACCGATTATAGTTATGAGCTAAAGGAATCTCTAGCAGCCGAACTCGGGCGTGTCTATTTAGTGACTCTTGATTCAGGCCAGAAAAGATTGGTTATCAAATCGCGAGAGTAGGCTGTTTTCTGTCAGGCAGGCTTAAAGCAAAATAAGTAGAGGGGCGCGCGCAAGGTGCCGAGTTCTTCCTTGGGGGAAAACCTTGGTGAACCTCGCGCGTGCCCGGTGGACCGAAGCTTTAGCCTCGCGGCATCAGCTCAGGTCGTCACAGCAGAAGCCGTCGTGGCGCGCGGGGTCGTGGGGGTCACCCGCCGAGACCACCGGCTCAGGATCGCCAACCTTTGGAGTTCCGCGCCGGCGGAAATCCAACGAGTTGTGTCCGTGAACCGGAGCCGGAGTGAGGTGACCGGCCGACGGACCGTCCGTCGCGCCACTGCGCTTCTTGTCGTCCATGCGAGACCCTCCTGGATGGGGGACTTCAAACCTATCGTAACTCGCACCTTGCGGTGCCCGCTAAATGTTGTGATTTAGCGGAACCGCAGGAATGATTTCTCTAACTAAGTAGGGATTTAAAAGAACGAGGGACAAACAAGTTATGCTAAGAAAACCGGTAACTTTGCAATATACTTACGTTCATAAGGGGTAGGCCGGATTAAGCCTTTAAAATCCTTCAATTCTTGTCTCGATGATTTCACTCTGATACTCTCTCCCGCTCCCTAGACCTCCTCAAAATCTATCCCGGGTATAAGCGCATTTGCGCTCTTTGCATCCTCCGCAGTTACGAGGAATCAAGGGGCGCCAACATCACGCACCTTGCAAGGTTTGTTTCTCTTTCCCGGATCTCATCCCCGTGGATACACCAAAGAAGTTAATTCTGATTCTGAACGGCTCGCTTCACGGCCGAGGCGGCAACACCGCTCGGCTGATTGCGCCAACTGCGCGGCTACTGAAGAGCGAAGGGTTCGATGTGGAGATTGTGCACCTTGTTGAGGTGCCGAACTTCGCAGACTACGAGCAGCTCTTCACCCGCGCGGCAGGCTTCGTCTTCATGTCAGGCGTCTACTGGGCCGGCGTGAGCTCGGTCATGCAGCGGTTCATCGAGTTCGGTACTCGCTGGGAAGGTAAGACCCCGTTTCTAGGGAAGCCCGCGGTCTACGTCGGCTCTTCCCAGGCCGTGGGCGGACTCGAGACGGTTTACCGCATGATGGGAATCGCCGTTATGTGGGGCTGCCAAATCCCGCCGATGGGGTTCTACATGCACCTCCGGACCAACCAGGTCGTCGCAGCCTCGGGAGTGACCGAGCCCTGGACCCGGGACCTGTCGCAACCCTCGGACCTAAAGGTTGTCATCGGCAACCTCGCCGCATCGGTGAACCACACCGGCCTCTACCGGCCCTGGCGTCTCGACGACACCGATCCCAACCAACTCTGGTTGGAGTTCCCGTAGAACCGGACTTCCGATGCTCGCAGAGCTGACCACCGGGGGGCGCGCCGTCACGGCCCCCCGAGTGTCTCAAGGTTTTAATAAATGTTCAGCGCGTGATGTTCGGCCCCTTAGACTCCAATCACTCCGTGCTTAATCGCATACCGAATCAGATCGGCGTTTGACTGTAGCCCTAGCTTTCTCACAATCCGTGCCCGATGGGTTTCTACCGTTCTGGGGCTTATAAAGAGCTTTTTGGCGATGGCCGCATTTTGCAATCCGCTTGCGAGAAACATGAAGATCTCCCGCTCTCTGGGGCTTAAGGAGCATAGGGGGTTGATACTAAGTTCATGATTGCTGTGAAGCGTTCCGTTACCTAGGTTCGGACCAAAGTTCGGACTGATATATCGTTTTCCATCGGCTGCTTGGTCCAGCGCCGTCAGCAGTTCCTCTTCCGATGCGCTCTTAACCAGATACGCCGAAGCCCCAGCCGCAAATGCGTTATTTGCACATTCAGTCCGCCCCACACTTGTCACTACCACCGAGATAAGTTCAGGAAAGCTCCTCCGCGCCTCAGAAACAAGCTCGATCCCGGTTTTTCCAGGAAGACATTGTGCCGTCATCAAGAAGTCCGGCTTGTGTTCGGTTAGCAGCTTTATCGCCTCATCAAAATCCCCGCCGGTCCCTAAAACCTCATACTCATCAAACGAGTTAACCAAGAACTTTAGCGCGCAGCGCACAAGCGATTCGGGCTCGATGATGATAACGGTTTTAGGGGAAAGGCTGCGGCGTCTTTCGACGAGCTTATTATTCTTAGTGAGGGGCTGAGTGAAGGCTACCTGATGGGTTTCCATATCACTATTGCACTCTAAAAGAAGAAGTTAGTAGTACGCCAGATAATTTGCTTAATATACACCGATGAACACAACTCCAGATGATACGCCCGAGGATACCCTTAATCCAGCGCAAGGGAAGAGCACGCGGGGGATTATTTTGCGAAATGTTCGCACGAAGTCACTCGCTGGAATAAGCGTTTTAATCCCTTATAAACAGCTCACAGTTATAACTGGGCCATCTGGCTCAGGAAAAACCGCGCTACTAATTGATACCCTATATAACGAGTGCCGCAGATTAATGGGAAGTGGATTAGCTGCAGCTGAAAGACGCGAATTTTTCTCTGCTCATTTCTCACATATTCTCCCTGAACTCGAAGAGGGTTTGGGATTTCTCCCGGCAATAAACCTTTCGGCAGAGCCGCCACGGGGCGCACTACGCTTAATGCTGGGAGAGTATCTAGGAGCCCATTCGCAACTGTCGCATATCTTTTCCGAACTAGGAGTCCCACGATGCGAGCGAGATGAGACTGAGTTCTTAAAGGCCGATTCTGAGAGCGTCATCAGCAGAGTCATCTCCGGATTACAAGGTGCGGCAGATGGCCTGGTATTAATTTGTGCTGATTTTCCAGCTTCATTTCTGGCGCAACTCTTTCCGAAATCGAAGGTTAAGAAAAACGCATTTGAACTTAGTGCATTTTTAGATGCAATGTTCGCTGCTGGATATCGTCGGTTCCTAATGGGTAACGAACTTGTGTCGTTACAGGAGGATTTAACCGGTACGCAGTTTCTTAAAAGTTACCCGGAGGCAATGAAAACAGGGTTTCGAGTGGCGGTGGATTCCTTTTCCAACTCTGGGGATAGGGAAGAATTACGGGAGGAGTTAGCGGATAGATTACGAGAGGGGATTGTATTATCAAACTCCCTGGGGGGCCAAAGCGGGGTAATAATAACGGTTACTAATCGAACTGAATTTCAAGCCACCAGGCGGGTACCTACCGCAAGTAATGTGCAACTGGTCTCTGAGGGTTGGTTCTGTCCCGAGTGTGGTGCCAAGCTTTCCCGCATCACCCACAATATCGCCGCTCACGCCTTGAAGGCGGAAGGGGATATCACCCCGTTTGTGAGGGCCGCAGTTATCACTAAGAAAAAAGCTGCGAGCTCTGGTTTTAAGCTAACCCTAAACGGCGCTTCGGTATCGGACTACGCCGCCCTTTCGAGTCGCGAATTAGCCGACCAAGTTAACTCTACCTTCAAAACTCTTTCGTCTCAGTTAAGTCACCTAGCCGAGACAATCGAGCAGCAGCAGGCCGCTCTTAAATTGTTAGAGCTCGACTATCTCCCTTTA
>CAYMWO010000019.1:0-26068 GCA_964393905.1 uncultured Bdellovibrionales bacterium
GTAAAACACCCGCCGAAGTAGAAAATTCAGTTTGCGGATATAAGTCCGTCCCCGCGAGCTCAGTGCAAAGCGAGCTCAATAAAATCTGGCGCCAAACTGCGGATTTGGATTCCCAGCGGGAGAAGGTTAAGTCCGGCGAAGCTGCTCCTCGAGTGCGCGCCATTCTTTCAAATCTCATTATTCTGGTAGCTGAGAGAAATTACGCAAATCATAGAACCAGTATCGAGCGGCTGATTACCGAGATGTGTGTCTCTCACCCCTCTCGTTTTTTCGTAGTGCTCTATAGCCCCAATTCAGAGAAGAGTAATTCGAGTCATGTGCTTAGCACGGCTGTTTCCTCGCGGTGCGTGCTTTCAAACTCGCAGGCGCATGTTTGCTCTGAGGAGATCTATATTTCAGCGAAAGGCTCGGGGGTTTTATCTGTGTCACATCTGCTGTTATCGCTGCTAGTGCCCGATGTCACCACCACTCTTATCGTTCTTGGAGATTTTGACGCTGAGGGAAGGCAGGCGGAGGAGTTGACCAAGACAGAGGTTATGACTGAGGAGAGCTTCTTAGGTCTCGTAACCGGCATTCAGAAGCAATGCGATCGGGTAATTTACGACTCCGGAACTTTCACCGACTTTTATCTGAGTGAGAAGGTGCTCTGGACTTTGAATCCAATTCCTTCTGATGAGATTTTAACAAAACCCTATACCGCGTTTCAACGATTGCGTGACTCTAATTGGAGTCGGTTAAAAAGGTGGCGAAGTCTTGTAGCTGAACAGTTTGATTCCACCCTTTTTGCTGACGGACTGACTGATATCTCTAGTATTAAGCTCTATTCAACTGCCACCGAAAAGGAGATTAAATCGGGAAATATTCCGGCTGAGACCATTCTGATGGCCGGATGGTTCTTTAAAAGTTTGGGGATCAATTCTATCAAGCTCACAAAGACCGGATCTGACGCACCAGTGGCAATCGCCTGTGAGGGAATTACAGGAAGCGCTCCACTACTTGAGTTCTTCGTTGCGCCCCCGGAGATGATTTCGAAGAGAAAAGTTCCTCGTCAGTTGGTCGGAGTGAAGGTAACCCTGCTTTCCTCAGGTATGCCAGCCCATTTTAGTTTGGTGCGTCCTGCGGGAGAGAGCTTTGCGCAAATTACAGCGGAGTTTCGCTCTGGTAAATCGACAGAGACTGGATCTTGTGATTTCATGGCGCGCAAGGTTCCCTTTCCTAGCGAATCACTAGAGAGCATTGTGCGTGCGGATATCGTCTCTTATGGCGAGACGGATGAGTTGCGCCAAGTTACAACTCAAGCACTGACTATCTGCGAATTGCTTTCATCGTTAAAGGGCGGAGCTTAGCGGATGTTAAAACTCAGCCTGGACCCGAAAACCGAGAATTTCCGCGCCGACTTTTCTAAATGGTTATCTGCAAATTCCCCACCGACGTTTTCTACTAGAGTCGAGATCGAGCAGTTTGTTGAATTATCTCGTGAGTGGCAGCGTAAGCTTGCCGCCGAGCGCTGGATTGGCGTGCATTGGCCTGAGCAGTTTGGCGGCCGTGGATTGGGAATTGTCCAGGAGGCGGTGGTCCAGGAGCTATTAGCTGAGGCTAATTCCCCCCAGCTTGTCGGGATGTTCGGGCTGACGATGGTGGGCCCGGTGCTGATTAAGCACGGCACAGAGGAGCAGAAGACAAGGTTCCTTAAGAAGATTCTCGCGGCGGAAGAGATCTGGTGCCAAGGGTTTAGCGAGCCCCAGGCTGGGAGTGATTTGGCGGCGGTTAGAACCTCAGGGACAAGAATTGAGATTAATGGCGGAGCGGGTTGGGAGATTACCGGGCAAAAGGTCTGGACGAGCTTTGCGCAGTTTGCTGAGTGGTGTTTCATGCTGGTGCGGACGGATACGAGCGTGCCGAAACACAAGGGACTTAGTTATCTATTAGTGCCGATGAAGTCCGCGGGCATTGAAGTCCGACCGCTAACACAAATTTCCGGCGAGAAGGAGTTTAATGAGCTGTTCCTGGATAAGGTTCAGGTGCCGGCTGGGAATATGGTGGGGAGTCCAGGGGATGGGTGGGAGATTGCAATTTCAACGCTGATGTACGAGCGAGTGGTTCTTACGTTTCAGCGACATCTGCAATCGGAAGAGGTGTTGAATAAGATTGCCGGGGTGTTACGTGGGCAGAAGGTCAAAGACCAACATTTTGTCGAAGAGTTTGGACGGCTGTCTGCAAAGAGTATGGCAGTTCGAGCGCTGGCGCTAAGTCACTTGGTGGAATACGACAAAGGCCAACAACCTGGACCGGAAGGCTCGCTTGATAAGCTTGGATGGAGTGAAACCTTTCAAGAGATCTGCAAACTCGGGATGGAAATCCTAGGGCCTGAGGGAGTTCTAAATGACGGGTTCTTTCCGTTTCAATATCTCTATTCACGGGGCAGGACAATTGCAGCTGGGACCTCTGAGATTCAGCGGGGGATAATAGCTGAGCGGGTGCTCGGGTTGCCGCGGAAGTAGAAAAAATCAGACAACCCAATCCGGCTAGGCGTCGCTCAGATTCGCCGGGTGATTGCGCAAGGACAACATCCGTCATGACTGGGTCGGCTACGATAAGGGAAAGCAAACTGACGTCATAACGTTAGAACTGTCGAGAATGAACTAGCCTAGTGCAACCAGGGCAGTTCCTGTTCCAAACTAAAAATCAGCGCTGGCAAACTCACTCCAGGCGGTGTGACGACGACTCCGCCTTGGACTGAGGCGGCAAGGTTTGCGAAAGGTTCCGCATCACCGTCGAACACATCAAACTCGCGCACGGTGTTACCGCCGAGAACTTGTAGGTCTTTGACCAGAGTGTCGGGCGACGGGGAGATTATCAGGAGCCTGTGGCCTTTGATATCAACCGCAGCTGGACTCTCGCCAGAATATGGGACGAAGAATTTACTCATTTTCCTAAAATTTCAACCTAGTTAACTACTTAAATCCTCGGTCTAAAAATGCCGGTAACCCCTACCTAAGCACGAACTCAGACTGGGGCAAGTGGGTATTTATTCTCTCTTTGATTTACCTTTAACCCAGCTCTCTGCCAGTGCAAATGCGTCCTCTATATACTCACCCATTCGCTCAACTAGGAAGGAGGCAATCTCCTCCTCAAAAATCATGCGGGTTTCATCGTCCAAGTCAGCAATGGAAAGTGGTCGAATTGAATTCTCTTTTGTAGAAGTTGAGGACGATGTGGGCCCGGGGTTAACCGCAGTTAAGTTTTCGCCCGCAACCAGAGCTGCCCCGAGAGAGTTCTTTAAACCATCAACTACACAGCTCTTATCAATTTGCCCGAGTTTTCTTATCCGAGCAATCTCTACGAGTTGGGCCACCGAATTTTCTAGCTGTCGCAGGTTTCCCGGCCATGCCGCGCGAAAAAGCTCTGCGTATGCATCTGCCGTGATTCCTCCAAGCTCTTCGTTAGAATTAAAGGCCGACCCCTTCGCGTCCCGCTCTCTTAAAACTTTGGCCAAGGAGAAGGCTAAGGCGCCGCCGATATCGAGTCGCCTCTCTTTAAGTGGAGGGAGAAGTAATTGAAGTCGCTCTAGTCGATATGCGAAATCGTCACGAATCTTACCGTTAGCTACTAACTCCACTAGTGGGCGGTTCGTCGCAAAAACAAAACGCACATCCGCCTGATGACTCCCGGCTTCACCTACTCGACGGTAGCTCTTATTTTCTATAAATGTGATTAACTTTCCTTGAAGATCTAAATCGATACTCTGAAGTTCATCGATAAAGAGCGTGCCTTTGTCGGCACGTTTAACCAGCCCCCACTTTTCAACTGCTCCGGTGTAGGCACCGGCAACGGAGCCGAACAATTCCGCCTGAACCAGTTCAGGAGAAGAAAAGTCACGTGGCGTTATACTGACGAACGGTCCTTTTCTCCCTGATAATGCATGCAGTGCCTGAGCAAGTCTTGTTTTACCGCTCCCTGTCGGGCCGACAATCAACGGATTTTCGTTAACGTAAGTTGCATATCGTGGCAGCCAGCGCATCCAAGTATCGCGACTTACGGGATCTACCACAACTGGCGCCCAATTTTCATCCCATAGGGCTGGAAGCGGGGCATGCCCCTCAGCTCGAAGCTCAAGGATATGTTGCAAACAGTCAACAGCCTGATCTTCAATACTAAGGGCATCTGCTGCCCCAGCGGGTTTGGCGACAAGCAGACTATTGATTAACCCTGAAGGCTTTAGCGAATCCTTTTCGGCAAAGAAAAGATCTCCACCTAGGGCAAACCGCTCAGGTGCCATAAGGGCGAGGATGATATGCACCCCGAGATTTCTTCTGTCTCGAATGTCTGACAAAAGACCACGCAGCCATTCGATATCAGTGTTAGAAGTTCCAAGCCCGATATCAACAAGAAATATATCGGGGCGCTCGGACGCCAGTAAAGCCCGACTTTCTTCTAGCTGGCCAGAGAAAACGCGAAGAGTTGCTAAAGTTTCGTTCTGCCTTACAGTAGCTAAGATGCGACGGACAAAATCATTAGAACCGGCGACAAGAAGAACTGGTTCTGTTGGCTCTATGAGTGTCATATATTTACCGTATGCGGTGTCAAAACTGATAATTCTTTGCTAGCCATCGTGCTCTCATAACGCTCTTTTGCCTCAAAGATTAGGGTCAGTGCCATGCGTTCAGCTTTTTCCAGCTGGTCATTGGTGGAAAAGGTGGGAGAATCTGCATATGCAAAATTTATCATTTGTTTTGGTAGAGAAAGCGCTTCAATCAGGACAGATTTAAATTCACGAACATTCTCTGGCCATGGACAGCTAACTAGATACTTAATAACAGTGGGTGTTAATTTTAGCCGATTCGTGCGGAAGTTTTCTTCGGCCAATCGAGAAAAATGACGTGAAAGAATGTTGAAATCCTCAGCTCTCTCATTGAGAGATGGAACTTTTTCGTAATGAAAGCCAAACTCCTGACTAAGTGAGCGAGCTTGGTGAGGGCTGGTTGTACCTAAGATTAACAGGCAGCCACCAAAAATTGCGGGGTTACCCCAGTCGATTTTGCCGAGGGCGGTTCTGAGCTTAGCTTCCACTAGCTCACAATGGTCAAGAACTACTGTGCTTCTGAAGGAGAGCAGACCAGTCTCTAGTCCGTGCTGTTCGGGGAAAATTTTACTAAAAGGATCCGAATCAAACCGTAGGTCTAGCTCAAATAGCTCGCCGTGATTATCTCGCATAAGATGTAGCTCGTGAGCGAACGTATTTCTTCCAGTGCCTGGAGGCCCCTCGAGGACGAGAGCTGGTAAATTCCGGTTGGCGACACCTCGTAATTCCTTAATAACTTTTTGGAAGCTCGGCGAAACACCAACTGCCCGAGTTCCGATAGCCTGAGTATTGAGTTGTCTGATTCTTTGGCGGCCCAGACGATTATCGCGTTTCTTTACTGAGAGCAGCGATTGAATTACTCGCAGCAACTTGCCTAAAGAGTTTAGCGAATCCAGCTCAATATAGTCAGTGGCACCGGCTTTCATAGCATTAACGGCGACGCTAACGCTTCGTTCATCGGTCCAAAGAATAACATTCAATCTGCCGGTGCGAATCAGGGGGCTTAGTTCTGAGAGAAGATCCAGCGCTGTTCCGAAGTCTCCGAGGAGGTAATCAAGTACGAGAATATTTGGCTTTCGTAGGGCTACAAGCTTAATTATCTCTTTCTGTGGCGGCAGTCGCTCACCATGTAAACCAATTGATTTTAGAGACTCCACGAGCTCTAGCGCCACTTTCTTCTTGGCGGGCTCACGCTCGTTCAGCACTATGCAGACATCATCATGCATCAAATTAAGCTTCGAACGGTCCTGGGTGATTAAAAATAAGGGAACATTTATTCAGTTCCCCGACAAAACCAATCATTAAATCTTTAATGTCGTTGGTCAATCCACCGATTGATTGTTGATAAAATTAGCATTATTTTAACGAACCAATTCTTTGTGGATAAGTTGATAGGTTCAGGGTTAGATAGTTCGTTAGCGTTAAACAGGGATTCAATTCTGCGGCAAATCCATGCGAGATATTTTAATTGTTGAGGATGGTCTTCATGAGCGGGAGCGGTTGAAGAGACTATTTACTGGAGCCAAGTTTTCAATCCATTCGGCCGAGAGCGCAGAGGAGGCTGAGAGACTTCTAAATATTGAACAATTTCGCTTGGCCATCCTTGATATCGGGCTGGGGGATAAATCGGGGACATATCTTTTCGAGTTGATGCGTCGACCTGGAAAAATCCCCTACATAATTATCTTAACAGGGAATCCTTCAATTCATCTCAAGCAACGATTCTTGGACGAAGGAGCTGCGGCCTACATCGTGAAAGCTTCAGCCGCGTCAGAAAATGACTCATTACTGGATACAGTGCGGGGCTTCTTAGGGACTGCTGAACTCAGTAAAAGTGATGGCATTCCCCTGGCAGATTTTCTGCGCCTCTACTTATCAGAGTCCTCGCGCGGGCTGTTCTTTGACAGTGATAGCCAAATACCGGCGTGTGGGAACTGTGGAAGTCATGACTTCGTTGTATCGTTTTCGCACAAGACTCAGCTCCCTCCTCGTGTTGAAGGGCGAGTAGTCTGTAGCGGGTGCGGTTATGAAATGAACCCCGAGGTTGGATGAGCGAAACCAGAGCAGAAAACTTTTCTGTGCTCGAACAGGATTTGGCCGTACTCGAACGCAAGAGAGTTCTGCCACGATTGCTATTACTGGCTTTTTTTAGCCTTGTATTGCTACTTCTCTGTGGTGCCGGGACAATCTCTGCGCTTTCCCCGCAGCGGGTTGGAACATTTACAATTTGGGGGTTAACTTCCTTAACGGGAATGGTGCTTTTTTGTGCGCTGATAAAGCCGCCCCTGAAGATTGTTCAACTGCTCGCACTCCTGACCTATGTGATAGTTGTCTCTCTACCCGCATTCTCGTTTAGTTCAGCAACTCTGCCTCGAATTATTCTGCTTGATCTTTATTTCATAGTGTTAGTTGCCAGCCCAGCGCTGTTGCATGTTTGGAATTGGCGCATGCAAGCCGTGACCTCAATTGTCACGATTATATCCGTCTTTGTTATGTGGCTGCCGGTAAAATTTTGGGCGGCCACGCAATCAATTGCCTTGGTAGTTCTCGCTTCTGTGCTATCGGCACTAGTTACATTTGTTCGCAGAGAGGAAGAGGAGAGCGCTCTATACACCGCCGAAGAGCAGGCGCGTGAACTGTTAGAAGAGTTTAATAAGTCGAGAATCACTGTTCGTGTGTGGAATGTGACGCTGTTGCAAGCTGGACTGGTGTCAACGCTAATATTTTTAGACGCGGCACTCTGGGGTCAAATCAGTTCTCCACAGTTCTATATCAAAGTCTACGGCCTGATTGTCCTAATTTTTGGCAGTCTTTTTCTCTCGATTGTCGGCAGTGCTTTTTTAGAGACCACAATAGCCATATCCACAGTTCTAGTTGGAACTTCACTGGCGATAGCCTCAACATTTGTTTCAGGTTCGCAGCTAGTTCAGGGAGCAATCTCGCTTGTGCTCCTGTGTTTTACAACGGTGCGCCTAGGCTGGCGCCCAGAACGGCAAACCGCCGTTTCCTGGGTGCTAATTCTTGTTTATCTATTCGTGAATGTGGCAACGGCTCTGGGAGTCGGAGTTCCGCTCACTGTAGCGCTAGGGAGAACATTTGATTCTCATCAAATTGAGTTTGTAGTTTTCTTTGCTGGCGCTGGTCTCTCGGTCATAACCGCACGCTTATTAGCTCAGCACAGCTTGGCTACCCTTGCTCTCTCGGTTGAAAGTGGCCAGGAGCAGCATGAGAGCGAGCTTTCACGTTTAGGGACTCCGCTTAAGGATCCTTCTGAATTATGGGTCACGGGAGCGCGCTTGGGGCAGATGGTCACAGGGCTTTTCTTGCTTGGACTTAGCTCCGGATTCTTTGCCTCAATTTTACTCCTGCGAGCAGATTCAAAACTTTGGGTTGTGGCCGGTGTTGGCTGGCTGGTGTTTCTGACAGTTTGGGCCACACTTAGGCATCTGTATCGAACCTATCGTTATCGCGAACGGCTTTGGTTTTTAGGCGCCTTTACCGCAATCCTCCTAATATTATGGCCCTGTGTGCTACTGATAAAGTCCGCCTCAACGGATGAATTTTGGATGATATGGCCAGCCAGCGTTTTTCTGGCGATCGGTGCTGTTCCCTGGAGTGGGATTGAACTGATTCCTCTGGTGGTAGTTGCGTTTATCTCTGGCTCGGAAATTCTGAAGCACGCCCAAATGGGAGCCAGCGGAGATTTTCTTTTCATCGTTGTGGGTATTTTCTCTCTCGCATTTTCCGCCGCAAATAATCGACGGCTACGAGAACGTGAACTAATGAAGTCATTTTTCGCAGCTCTTGCTCGAGCGTCTGACGAAGGTGATGTGCAATGGACGCTTGCCGACTCGCTAATGACGTTGTTCGGTTCGCGTACGGCATTGATTTCAAGACCCCAGGATAAGCTAGAATTAATCCGCCGGTCTCGAGTATTTGCGCTAAGCGCAAATGCATATCCAATTCAGAGCGTTCGAGATAGGCTCACCGAGATGTTGAGAGGAGGAGACGGCGTTGCTATTCAGGGAGTTACTGGGCTTCCTGAAACCTGGGGGATATTTGATCGAAGATTTGGTGCGTTCTCGCCTCAGTTCGGCCTGCTATTTGAATACGGCTCAGAATTAGAGAGAGCCCAGCGCATATTCTTGGCCTTTGACACACCTCTGATTTCACTACTTAAGGAGCGCGAACTCAGACTTGCCTCTCTTTTGGCCGCAGCGGCCGTGCTCAAGTTACAAACACTCCAAGAGCAGAACCTTAGGGCGGAAGCCAGTAAATTGCAACAGAACGAACAAGCTGAAAGAGAATACGAATTGAGTGCACTAGTACATGACATCAATAACACGGTGCAGGATCTGACCTTACTTTGTGATTCCATAGTTGAAGCCGCACCTGAGGGTGTAGCTGGGGTGTTTTCCTGGGACAGCGATGGAACTGATGACCAGCGTTTCATTCCTACTATCAAGCGCATTTCGATTACCGCACGCTCAATGGCAACTGTTGTCTCGGACGCTAAACGAAAGCGTGAGCTTGAAAGATTGCAGGATTTGAGGCCACGAGAATTGGTTGAAGTGTGCGAGGTCTTAAACGAAATACTTGCCTTTGCCAAGGTTCGTGCCGAAAGAAAGCGAATTGTTGTTAATCTCGCTAAACTCCCACAGGAGCTTCTGTGGGTAAAGATCTCAGCACGCGAACACTTAGAAACGATTGTGCGGAATCTTTTGAATAATGCGGTAATGTACTCTGACCCCGGAACTGCGATAAATGTTGTTGTAAGACCAAGCGCCGAAGAAATTGCAATCGATGTTATTGACAATGGCCCCGGTCTCTCGGCAGAGGAGTGTCAGACTATTTTTCAGTCCGGCGTGCGGGGAAGCTCAGGCAGTCGAGTGCGCGGTGGGTTAGGAGTGGGACTCGCGCAATCTAGGCGCGTTGCCGAGTCCGCTGGTGGAACATTAACGGTCGCTTCCCCGGGACCCGGGAAGGGTTCAACCTTTACAGTTATATTGCCGCGGCATGCCGCTCCAGTGATGCCGCTGGGACAATCATCCTGGGCATTAATGGTGGACGATCAGCCGGAAACAGCCGATTTCTATGGGCGGGTTGCCCGTGCCCTTCATCTTACACCAGCACTTGCTGGTTCAGTGGCAGAGGCGATGGCTGTTGTGCGGGAGAAGGGTAGGCCCAACTTTGTCCTAACGGATATTCATCTAGGGGGAAGCGATGGATTGGATCTTGTACGCCATTTGCGGGATGAGTTTGGAGGAGCGCTTCCGATTCTTGTTGTGAGCGGAATTAATGATGATGATATCGAGGAACGTGCACGAAAGGCCGGGGCAACGGACTTTATTTCTAAGCCTGTAGGTAGGCAGTCGCTGTTCGCTCGAATTCAAAGTTTGTTAGAACGGCTTGATTTGCGGAGTTAGTCTAGAATGCCGGACGAATCTAGTTCAGTGTTAACAAGGGAGAGCTTGCGGGAGATAATCGACCGGTCGCTAGAGCGGCGGAGGCAAGCGATAGTTTACCATTTAGCGCGCAAACTTGAGCCATTTCTGAGAATTGAGAGCGAATCAATAGCAATCCTTGAAGAACAGACCTGGACTAGGATTGCCTCACTCTCGCAACTGAGAACTTCTGTTGGCGGTAGATTCAGTAAGCTTAAGGAGCGATGGGTGGGAGCTGGTCTGCCGTTACGAGAGCATCGGGGTGACGCTAATAAAGGAGGGAAAATTAATTCAGAGGGATTTGAGTTACTATGTAGTTGGATTTTCGAGCAGGGGTTTGAGGTTCGCGCTGCTCCTGAGGTTGATAACCCCAGCACCGTCCATTGGTTTTTTGAGGTTCGTCCGCGTTAGTGGCCAGTAAACGTCTTCTTGTCGCAATTCTTCTTGGAGTTTCGCTTAGCCTTCCGCTGGCCTGGATTTTTGATGTTTCAAATAAGTCCGCACTTAAGCGGGGAGATTTTCCAGCATTTTATGCTGCCGCCAGAGTTGTAAACCTCGGGGAGGGAGCGCAGCTATATAATGAAGAGCTTCAGCGGGAAATTCAGAATTACGCCTGGCCAAACCTTGAGGGGAGCTATTTTGCATTTGCCTACCCTCCGAGCTTCGCCTTTTTTCTCTCGCCGCTCGGTTACCTTTCGCCTCTTTTAGCCAAAAGCCTTTATTTAGGTCTTCTACTTGTAGCAACCTGGTGCGCCTATTTACTGACCTTAAAGATCGCACCCAAACTAGAGCAGAAGCGCCTCATTACTTTCTCAGCTTTTTTTCTTTTTGCTCCGCTGCTGCACGGAACTCTTTCAGGGCAAAACGGAGCACTTAGCTTGTTGTTCTACATCGCCATAGTTTGGCTGTTGAGCAACCGGGAGAAGCCCCGGACTGTTCTTGCTGGGGTTGTATTAGGACTTTGGTGTTTCAAACCCCAATTTGGAGTGCTGGGCTTTTTGCTCCTTAGTCCGCTGTTTAATTGGCATTTAGCTCTAGGTTTCTTCTTTGGCGCGGGGTTTCAATTTTTGATTTCCGCGCTAGTGAGTGGCTGGGGCTGGTTAGCGAATTGGATAATTGCAGCGACTAAATTTGCTACCCTAGACACGATAGTTAACGGGTTTCAGGGCGTCTCTATTCCGGGCGCCTTCGAGGTTCTTGGAAGACTACTGCAAATAAGCCCAGGCATCTCTGGACTCAATATATCAATATCCATAATTAGCGCGGCGGTTGGTGCGCTGATTTTCCTCGGGCTTGCGCTTTCGATTTATCGAATGCGCGAAACCGTCGATCAGAAAAATCTCCTGATGCTTTTAGGTCCCACTCTCTTAATTTGCTCACCACATGCGCAGTATTATGACCTAGGACTCTTAGTCTTGCCGTGGGTTCTAATGCTGTCGTCTGAAGATTCGAGATCCGATCAAAAGCTCGTCGTTTTATATGTTGTTTGCTTTGTACTGACTCTCACTCGGGAGTTCTTCCCGCTCTCACCTTTTGTGGTATTTCCGTTGGGGAGCTACATCTATATTTCAAAAAGACTAAATTCCAGCCGGTAAAGCTTCGAATTTGATGCGACGCGTAATTTAGGAGGCGGAGTTTTTTGTTAGCTTCATCTAACTTCCACTTAGATTTTTTCAATAATTTTTCCAGCAAAGGCGCACCAGTTAACGCGCAATTCTCCTTCGATTAGCTCTATAATAACAGAATCATTAGCTATTTTTGGGAATCTAAAATCCTAGCGGAAACTTCATTTAGTTGGAGGAAGAGGTAAGGAGTATTCTTTCCAGCGAAAAGTGCCGATTAGTGACTGGGGATCTTTGCGATCTGCTGCTGAGCGGAGAATTATGAAAAGTTGGAGAGTTCGTTCTACTTCTTAATTCAGATTTTTCGTTTATAATTAATCGCTTACTGAACTCTTTGTTATAGTTCTTTGCGGTAGAAGTGATCTAAACGGTTAGCCTACGTGTGTGTAGGAGAGTTATTGAATGCTAGGTCAAATGTCGCCCTTAACAGGTTTACGAGGTGGTCGCTCACAGGAAAGTATTCCGGCGGCAATCACCGATATTGGTTGCGAGCGGGAGATCAACGAGGACCGCTATGCTGTCATGGACTCGGCCTCGGGCCGCGCGTGGATTGTCTGTGATGGTATGGGAGGAACTCTCGGCGGAGAGCTGGCGGCACAGTTAGCAATTGATTCAATCCGGCGCGCTCTTGAGAGCCGTCAATATGATTCTCCCACAGAAGCACTACGTTCTTCGATTGAAGAGGCGAATCGTGTCATCGTCTTGCGTCGGCAAAACCCTGCGTTTAGTTCGATGGGAACGACCATTGTCGGAGCATTCGTGCATCGCGATGAACTTGTAATTGCCCATGCTGGCGACTCGCGCGCCTACCTAGTGAGAAACGGCTCAATCCAACAACTGACAGTTGATCATACTTACGTGCAAGATCTAGTCGATCGCGGTGCCATTGGCGCTGAGGAGGCACTGTCACATCCCCAAGCGCACGTTTTAACTCGTTGCCTCGGGGCGGAACCTCGACTTGAGGTCGATGTTCAAGGATTTTGGATCTGGGATGTTACGGGAGACGAGCCCGAAGATAAGCTTGTTCTCTGTAGTGATGGACTTTATAGCCTTATTTCTGACGATGAAATTGCAGACTTGGTCACTAAGCTAACTCCGCAAGAGGCTTGTGCGCGCCTTGTCGAAATGGCAAAGGCCCGTGGCGGCTACGACAACATCACCCTGGCAGTGCTACCACTTGGTGGGCAATTACGGGACGAGAATCCCGGACGATCTCCTGGAAGGTTTGAAGAGGAACCGAAGCGTCAGCGGCGGGGAAGTTCCACCACCTTGTCTGTGGCACCGGCACTACCTCTCAAGCAACGAATTGTGATTATGGCCGGGATGGCTGCCCTTGGAAGCCTAGCAGCCGCGATCTTAATGTTTGTTAAGCTTAATAATTTGTAGAAGTTTCCCCTAATATCAGTTAATGCGGTTTTTTGGAGCACGTGAACAATGGATGACAAATTTAAAGATAGAAATTTAAAGGACTCTCACTTAAGTGGGGAGGAAGAAGACGATCTTGCGAAAGTTGGAGCTACCTCGCGCGCAAGAAACCGTACCGTATTGATAACCCCAGACGTAACAGGTCAGGTTCGAGCAATGCTCGGTGGAGATGAAGGCTCGACTTCACGTGACCCATTGTCGGAACTTCTAACTCCTGGCAGTTGGGATGAACCGAAGGATAAGGGGTTTCAGCGGCCTAATCAGCTTGATGATGCTAATGCAAAGCGTGGAACTGGCAAGATGAAGCAGCAATCGCCAGCTCCAGAGCCTGTTGCTCAGCCAGCGGTTTCAGTGAATGCAAGAGCTGTGGCTAGACCACAAAAGCCCAAAGCAGACTCGAAGATTCACGGTTTTATGGTGACTTTTGATAGCAACCCACATGGCGAAGTGTTTGAGCTTCGTGAAGGGCGCAAACTGATTACTTCCCGTCCAACGGATCAAGGCGACTATATCCTGATTGAGGACGAAAGTGTTTCGCCGATGCACGCCGTGTTGCGTGTGACGAAAGACGGAGATGTGCAGGTTATGGACCAGCTCTCCGAGCACGGAACAGGGGTAACTCCCGCGGGTGGAGTTGATGAGCAAGAGGTTGCAAGCCGTACAAGTGTTGGGCACGGAGATTGTTTGCGCTTTGGTCACCGGAAGTTTGTGATTTGCATGGTGCCAAGGGTCGCTGAATAGCCGATAGATAGGACAGATTACCGCACGGATGGGACAGGAACATTTCCTAAGTTTACAACCGGGGACCATTATTAATGGTCGCTACGAGGTTGTTAAATGCCTCGGAACCGGGAGCATGGGGATGGTCTATGCCTGCAAACATAAAGAATTATCCGGGCATCTCGTTGCAATGAAGGTCCTGTTCTCGGAAGTAGCGCGCGATGAAATCGCAGCTGCAAGATTCCGTAACGAAATAGTCGCGTCTTATGGGGTCAGTCATCCAAATGTCGTGCGTGCCTACGAATATTTTCGAGACGGAGATTTAATCGCCTTTACGATGGAGTACATCGATGGTGGAGACCTCGCCGATCGTATTGGCTCTGACGAACCGATGGAAATCGAGGAGATTGTCCGTATGCTGGCCCAGATGTGTGGCGGCGTGCAGGCTATCCATGATGCGGGGATTATTCATCGGGATTTGAAACCTGAAAATATCCTTCTTACAAATCAGGGCGACATTAAGATTACAGATTTCGGCATTGCTCGGACCGGCACGGGCCCGAAGCTGACTGAACACGGGGGTGTAGTCGGCACAATTGACTATGTCAGTCCGGAGTATTTGGAACGTGGCGAGGTGGATGCGCGTTCGGATATTTATGCTTTAGGCGTTTTAGCCTACGAGATGATTACCGGGGAGGCACCATTTAAGGGAAAGAGCGTTATCGAAACGATGACGATGCGCTTGCGTTCTGATCCAGTCCCGCCAGAGAAACTTAGACCTGATTGTCCAGTGATCTTGAGTAATATTGTCCTTCGAATGATGATGCGTGACCCAGATAAGCGCTATCAGCGAGCTTCAGAGATTTTGCGGGACTTACAGGAGCTAAGCGGCGCTGTACTCACAACTCTTACCTCCGGAAGTTATCAGGCACAGCCTTCGATGCCCCCTGCTAAGATCAACGGCAGCGGCCCGCTGCTTGCCGGTATCGGGAGTGGAAATGACAGTGGGGGAGCAGCGCAGGTAGCTGCAAAAAAAAAGCAGCGCATGAAATCCACCGAGGAGGATGAAGAGTACTATCAACCGCAAAGAATGGAGAGTGTGTTGAAGATGCAGGGAGGAGTGGCGGTGAAGCGCACCGGCGTGGATCACGGCATCTCGGTCTCTCAAGGTCATTTAACCGCCCAACGAATGGGGGAATTAAATAAGAACATGACCTCTCCACGAAGCGGGAGCGTGGTTAAGATGGTTTTCGTCTGGCTACTTATTATGGTCATGGGAGTTGGGACTGGACTTTTTATATTGCGCCACTATAAGCCTGCGTTATTTGCTGGAACTGGTGAATCGGAGATTCCCTCGTATTCTCGAGAGAAATAAATTTGCAATTTAAGAGGCGCTCTCTGTAATTGCGATAGTGAGATAATTTATCTATATTTCAAAAAAGCTGGGGAATTGTATAAGTTTATTATGGATTTCTGCACCAGTTTGTAGTTCTCACCATCTTAAGTAGTTGAAGAGTTGAGCTGTGGTTTTTTAGATTTTTGGACAGGGAATAATTAGGTATTTAATTCGTCAGATTTTAGCCGAGCTAGTTTTTTAAGCTCAATTAGTCCCGGGTTGTAGAGAACTCGGTGATGATCCACAGATAAGTGGAGACTTAAGGGATCTCAAGTCACAAGTATGAGACTGTTAATCGTCGATAAAACTGCCGAGGGACAGGCCATTTGCGCTCGGCGTATCGAGGCCTTCAATCAGAGCGATGTGGAGATGCTCGACCTGCGGGTCAAGCTCGTGCTCGACAAAGATTATCTTTCACAGCTTCGAGAAGCTGATGTTCTTCTTTTGGGTTCTGGGTTGGGGGATGACGCAGCTCAGATTGCTCGTTCCGCATTAACTCAGATGCCTTGGCTCCACGTTATTATGTGGGTGACCGAAGAGGCATATTCCGGTGGCGCGTTCCGCTCTGCACATGCCGCAGGCGTGAGAAAAGTTCTTCCCGATAGCGCCTCTCCTCTCGACCTGCTCCAAGAGCTAGTGGCAATTTATGCTGAATTTCGCCGCGAGGGTCGAATTCGTGAGGGGCGCGTAATATGCGTCACTCACGCAAAGGGTGGCACGGGAGCTACCAGTATTTGTGCAGCGTTAGCCGAAGTTTGCAGTGTAAACAGGCGGCGGACAATGCTTTGGGATTTGGACGTTGAAACACGTGATCTCTGCCGATCGTTAACAGTTAACGGTGTTGAGTCAAAGGTCGTTAGTAGTTGGGTCAACGGTTCACGTGAAATTTCCCGTGATAGTATCTGCGATGCGCTAATTCCAATAAGCCAAGATGTTTCCGTGCTTATGCCACCTGATAGTATGGCTGAGGCTATGGATTTGGTCTGTCATACAGACGGCATGGCTATCTGTCAGCGACTACTCGACCTTGCTCGAGTGATGCATGATGTTGTGTTGATTGACGCTGGGGGTCGAATCGGACCTGCTACTGGGGCGTTGATGCGCGCAGCGGATGAAGTCCTGATTGTTATTGACGACACCGTTCTTGGACTTACTGCATTAGATCTTTTCCTAAGTTACGCAAAAGCACTTGTTGTCGGTCCGGAGCGAATCTCATTTGTCGTAAACGGATATAGCGGATCTCTGCTGGCTGTTCCGCAAATTGAAGCTGAGCTTGAGCCAGTTCATCATTTAGGTTCACGGCCTTGGAGACTTCCTCCTGTGCCGGTAGATCCAAAAGCCTCACTCTGGCCCGGAAGTGGTCGTACGCTCTATAGCTTAGGGCAAAAAGCTACGCGCTCGGCGCTTGAACAAGTGGCATCTGAATTGGGACTCATTGTCGCAGGTGCTTCTGCAGGTGCTCAGGGAAAAAGTTCCCCATGGTGGGAGAGACTTATTTCGCGAGGTGGTTCGACTGGAGCATCCGGGGACAACCGTCCTTCTGGATTACGGCCTGAAGGCCCATCTGTTATTAAGTAATAGGCTCATCTACTCTTCAAGAGGTCATCCAAATAGGCAGGGAACCTTTTTAAAGTTCCCTATTCCTGCTTGGATTGAGTTTCGAATAGTTTCATCTTGATTTTGGAATAACAGTGCTTTTTGAGCAGCGTTTTTATAGATAATTTCTAAAATATTTCATAAAAAACTACAGATAGGATCTAAATATTTCGGTTTATTTAGAACTATGATTAATTAAATCAAATAGTTAGGCATAAACCAATGGGAACTTATTATTTAGTTCCCATTGTTAATAAAAGTTATTGCAGCTTTGGCCTATTATCTGCTGAGAACAATATCTGGGACGAGAAGCCTTTTTGACAGTTTGAGAGCGTGTTGCAAGCTATGAATGATATTTATGGCACGTTTCATGGGCTCTCTGTTATAAGTAGGTGTCTCTTTTGAGATTTTGGGTCCAGGGTAAATGTGACCCATATGAGAACGAGTTCACTGGAAAAATAGGAGATAGAGGGAAAATGGAGAATTCTAAAGCTGTTCAGAAGAAAGAGAATGAGAAAGGCGCATCAATGCTTGAGTATGCATTGCTTGCAGCGCTGATTGCGGTTGTTTGTATTGCAGCTGTTACACTTATCGGTCAGGACGCATCTACTGCGTTCAGCCGTGTAGCTAGCGGTCTGTAATTTCCGCGGGGGGTTTCAGGGAAACTGGCCTAGCCGTTCCCTGGAACCCTATCTTCAGCTTACCCTCCCTCCTTCTTTACCTCTTCTTTGGCTTGATTTCTTGGTGATTCTTTTGCTGTGCTCGAATTAGCAGCAGTAGCAGGCCAAACCCATTTTTACTGTTCATTACTGTATATAACTGGTTAAAATTACTGCTTTAGGCAAAAGTTTTGTTTGCCGAAGTATTGGAAGTGAGCCCCTCGTTTCAAACACCATGGGCATGTTAAGATAACTAATGGTGGTAGGGGTTTGGGTGTGTGATGTATAGATTACGAACGCAAAAAAACTTTTAAGCGGGTTTTCTAGAAGGAGCTCGGTATGGCTACTCGATTTGGGGCGGTAAACCCAGCACAGTCTTATGCCTCCAGGGTTAAATTGATTGTTATCGCACTTGCTGCGGTAATCCTCATGCTGGTGGTTGTGCTGATAATGGTCTCCATGAACACAACTCCGACCCCTGTAGACGGTGGTACGGGGACAGCTGACGGTGTAGCAGTTGCGGCACCAAACCCAAACGCTACAACAATCGATATTTTGACTTCTATTCAGCGTATCGAGGAAGGGGCAAAGTTTGATGCCATGATGTTTGGAACGCAGCCAGTCCTTCCAGATCGGATTCCAGAGGGGGCGATTTTAGCGCGTGATAAGGATTTCATTCTTGGAAAGTTTGCCAAAGTCCTCATTAACGCCAACCTTCCCATCGTTCGAGACTATATTTCAGAAACAAAGCCAATCAGTGCCCTTAATATCCCACCAGGATATCGCGCTGTCACTATCACAGTAGACTCTCGCACTGCGGTTGAGGGTTGGGCTAGACCAAACACACGTGTGGATGTTCTCTGGACATATCAGGATCGTGATGGTGTTAAGAAAGTTGCAACAATTGTGCGCTTCACTAAGATTCTGTCGGTCGGCGGTGCTACCAATGCCGAAGGTAAGCCAGAGGGAGCGGGAGCTCCGACAACGATTACTCTGTTAGTCGGAGAAAAAGAGGCTAAGAAGATAGAGTTAGCACGCACCCTAGGGTCACTAAGTCTTTCCCTCGTTGGCGATCAAGAGGACAATAAAGTCTCCGATACACCTGATGTCGTAACGATTGATACGATTCTAGGTACTCCGGCAGAGAAGAAGGGCAATGATGAGCCGAATGATGGTGTGATGTATACGCAGGACCCAAAGACCGGGAAGCAGGTGCGGTATGTGCTTCGTAATGGACGTTGGGTTCGAGACACTAATTTATAACGCCTTGGCTCGTAATCGGGCCGAGGGGGTTCTTTGATTTAGGTTCTAAAAGATGAGCGACAAATCCGATCGCGATACGCTGATTGATCTTTTTTCAACTCGCACACGTGGAACTGGGCCCGGCGAGAAAAACGAAGGAGCTCGTGCCTCGTCGCGAGTTACAGTTCCAGAACAGGCTGATAGACGGGGCACAGTTCACTCGCCCTCCGGCCAGAGCGCCAAGGGCGCATCTCGTAGCGGATTATCTGCTATTGCAAATGCTGTTTTAAAAGAGGCCCGTCGTGAACTCGGAAATCAAGAGGAATCGTCCGATGGAGGTCGCGATATCTCGGAACTTGCGATCGCCAAAGCTGTAGATAGCGTTTGCACGAATAAAGGCTATCTCATAGACGATATTCAGCGTGCTGAAATTATCGTTCACCTAAAGCGCGATCTTCTTGGTTGGGGCGTGCTTCAGCCGCTGATTGACAATCCTGAAGTAACCGATCTGCATTGCTATGATTACAAGACGGTGGTTTTGCAGCGCGGTAAGGCCAGTGAGACTACCGGTCTTCATTGGCCGAGCGCCGAAGCTTATTCGACATTTATTGACCGCGTACTTTTTCGCTTAGGAAAGAGCCTGTCAACTCAACAGCATACAGTGGATGCCTCGTTTCCTGATGGCAAACGGGTCTGCGCTGTGCATTCCAGCGTTTGCGGAACACGCGGACCGTTTCTTACTATTCGCGTACCGCGGGTTCCGGAGACCACGCTTGAAAGCTTAGTGGCCTATCAAGTTGCCCCGCCATTAATGGTAAATTACCTAGCGGCGCTTGTCCGTACTTGCGAACTCACCTTTATGGTGTCCGGAGAGACTGGAACCGGTAAAACAACTTTGATGCGCTGCCTCGGCACTCAGTTCAGAGCCGATGAGTCCATTATCGGCGTTGAAGACACTCCGGAACTGAACTATCGCCATCCATATTATCGAAGCCTGGTTTCCCGTTATGCTAACACTGAGGGAATCGGTGAGGTGACTTTGCAGGAACATATCAAGACTACTCTTCGTCTTTGCCCGTCTCGAGTTATCCTGGGGGAGATGAGAAGTCCTGAAGCAGCGGAAGCGTTTCTTGAGTCTGCTCAGACTGGGCACTCCGGCATGTCGACTATCCATGCAAGAAATGCACGTGAGACTTTAACCCGGCTAGAAAGCTTGCTGGGACGTGCGCAGCGCGGTGTTAACACCGAGATTATCCGTCAGCAAATTGCGCTGGCTGTGGATGTTGTCATTTGGATGTGTCGTGAACGGGCTAGTGGGCGAGTCCGATTAGCCGAGGTGGTAGAGGTTGGGCATTATGTTGAGGGCAGCATTCAGGTGCGACCGATGTTCAAGCTTGTTCAGGAGGGGGAGAATCCCAAATGGGAGGTGCAGTCCTGGGCCAGTAACCACGAAGAAATTCTTTCGCGAAATGGAATCTATTTAGGAGATGCCCCTAAATATCTAAGCTTTAGCAATCTGGCGGGTGATACCACAGATGAAGCTACGGCCGGAACCCGAAAGTAGTCAGCAGTAACCGCGCGCAGTTGTTTCGTCGTTTTGACCGGAACAATTTGCAGCGCGAAAGTTGTGAAAACAAACGTGTTAAATAGCAGCTCGTTTTCTATCGCTTATGAATCTTACGCTGATAATTATAATTCTCGTAGTGCTGATGGCCGCCATTGGTGGTCTGGTGGTGTTTTTAACTGTCGGGTCCCCATTTGGTGGGGAGAAACTCACCACTCAATCAGCTGTTAGTTCAAACCTTCGTTCCTTAGTTCAGTCCCAGCGCGCGCAACGAAGCCGCACCGACGAGTCCACCGAACAAATTGAACGACACAATCTTGCATTGGCTGCTGCGGCGGAAAGTGGGCTGAGTCGCAAAAGGTCATCGGGTTCTTCTCGCATGACTTTAGAGAAGCGCCTCCGATTTGGGCACTGGCCAATCACCCCGTGGCAATTTCGATTGATCCAGTTTTTGGCCTTTATTGCATTCTTTATCCCCATATCTCGGCATGGGACTTTTGCCACGATCATGTTGACATTTCTCGTTCCCGTTGTGATTTCCGGGTTTCTAGAGATGTCTATTAAGCGGCATTTTAAGGCGTTTGATGACGATTATCCTGTTATCCTTCTTTCGTACGTGAGCCTACTCAAAACCGGGATGAATACCATCAACGGTCTTGAAGCGGCCGCCAAAGGACTCGATCCAGATTCAGTTGTGCGCGCAGAGGTTGAGCTTCTAGTTGAGAGATTAAGGCTGGGACTGACTGAGGAGCAGGCAATTAACTCCTTTGGGGAAGATATTGCCCATCCGGAACTGGAGCTCTTCGTGCAGAGTTTGTTACTTAGTCGTAGAGTCGGTGGAACTCTGTCGGCCACTCTTGAGCGATTAGCTAAGCAAGTGCGCAAACGCCAACAATTTAGGCAGCAGGCAGTAGCCGCGGTAGGAATGGAGCGTTCCTCGATCTATATGATCGCCGTGATCATGTCACTGCTATTGGGTTATCTGGCATTTGCCTCGCCAGAACTTATCTTCCCAGCTTTCTCCCATCCTCTTGGAAATAAGATTTTTCAGGGTGGAATCTCACTGATTATTATGGGATTTTACTGGTCAAGTAAGGTTACGAATATCAAAATTTAATGGCCTAATGGACACCTTTCATATTGTTATTCTTCTTGCAGGGTTAATCGGTGTGGCCGGTATAGGGGCCATCGCCTACGTTTTCATGGGATCTAGTGGAAACCGCGGAGTTGAGATGCGCGGCCTATTGGGTAACGTTCAGCAGCAGAGAAACCGTTTTGAGGAAGATCCCGTTGCGCATCGTCAAGAGCGACAGTCTCAGGCTGAGATTGATATTTTAGAGATCAAAAAGCGGAGTCAATCTCAACACGCCAAACGCGGCAAAGAGGATATAACGACCAAGCTATTTAAGGCCGGATTCTATAGCGCTGAGGATCGGCGTCGGTTTAAACTCCAACGTATCATTACTCCAATTGTCTCGACCCTTGGTCTCGGATTTGGTGCGATGTATGCGTTTCATAATCCGCTCTTAACTTCCTCCTCCTTTGTACTTGGAGCATTTATCGGATTTGCGATGCCGTTATCAATGCTCGAACGGGCAATTAGGTATCGCGAAGAAGAAACGATGTATTTTCTTCCGCTTGTAATCGAACAGATTGCAATTGGTGTAAGTAGCTCGCTCGATATCGGCCCTTGTATCTCCAATATCCTTCAAATGGCGAATGAAAGGGACTCTCATAATCCGGTTACTGAGATGTTCATTCACGTAGAGAAATTAATTCGCTCAGGACTAAACCTTGAGGATGCTCTGGTAGAAGTCGGTGAAACAAACGGCATGACGGACGTAAAGCACGCGTTCATGTTCTTGTCGCAGTGCGCGAAGCACGGCGGTGAGATCTCTAAACAGCTCCAGGAGTTGGCTGATGCAGTGATGGTTCAGCGGCAGGTGCAAGTTGAAGCCCGCATTACTTCCCTCCCTGTAAAAGCCACAGGGCCGCTGGCCATGGTGTTTGCTGGGTTCTTTGCACTTCTCTTCGCCGGACTTTTGGTCCGACTTATGAGCGCGTTTGGCGGTGCTTCTTAATCAAGGCTTCTTATTCACGGGGCTGCCCCTGACGACTTATATGTCCTATGAAGCTTATTAACGTATTTCAGCAGCGCTCCATCTTGACCCTGGCCAGTGTTGGCTCGCAAGTCACGGTAGTGGGAACATTGGTGCTGCTGGTGGTCGCACTATTTCTGGTTCCCCTCCCGCCGCAGTTGCTCGATCTGCTGATTGTCTCGAATCTCGTTCTAAGCCTAAGTCTTTTGCTTTCGGGCCTGTTTGTTACAGAGCCGATGAAGCTTTTCGCATTTCCAACGATAGTCCTGCTTACGACCCTGTACCGACTGGCCTTGAATGTCAGTTCGACGAGGTTGATTCTACTATACGGGGATCAGGGGCACGATGCTGCGGGTAAGGTAATCCAAGCATTTGGTCGCTTTGTTGTTCAAGGTGACTTCGTGGTGGGAGCGATAATCTTTGCCGTAATTGCGACGGTCAACTTTCTTGTTATTGCACGGGGCTCAGCACGTGTGGCTGAAGTTGCTGCGCGATTTACCCTAGATGCCCTTCCAGGGAAGCAGTTGGCGATCGATTCAGATATGCGTGCGGGGAATATTACCGTCGAAGAGGCGAGTGAGCGACGCCAGCAGTTGAATCGGGAATCGCAGTTTTATGGCGCGATGGATGGTTCAATGAAATTTGTACAGGGTGACGCCATAGCTACGTTGATTATCACCTTTATTAATGCCATTGGCGGCGTCTCGATTGGCATCTCACGGGGCCTAAGTTTCTCCGATTCTGTTGATGCCTTTGGGGTTCTAACGATTGGCGACGGTTTAGTAAGCATTCTTCCGGCACTTCTTGTCTCGGTCTGTGCTGGGATTGTTGTCACTCATGTAGCGGGGCGCGGTGGTATTGAAAGTGGCAGTGGAAGTCAGGTAGTCTCACAGCTCACGGCTTCGCCTCAAGCTACCGCCTTGGCAGCGGCATCGCTGATAATCGTTGGATTATTGCCAGGGTTTCCGTTTATTCCATTTTTCGTCATTGGGGCGCTAATTCTTTTTTGGTTACTACGGCGTGGGGATTTAGCAGTCCTCAGTGGAACGCAGGGCGCTGAAAATATTGCAATTGGCAGTGGTCGACAGGTGCACGGTTACATTCCCTCTGGGGTCTCTAACGATATCCGTCTTGACAAAGTGCAGGGGAGACTTCCGGCGCCACCCTCACATCCGGCCGCCAGCCCGCTTAACGTTCGTCGACTTCTACTAGAAGTTGATGCGGATATTCTAGGTAACTATTTAGCGAACTCCGGTTCCAATTCTAGTGCGGGGGGGCAACTATTCGAACGCTTTAGTCGCGAACGACGGGACGAGCTTTATCGGCAACGAGGGGTTGTGCTGCCGGTGATAAGTCTGACAATTAACCCAGAACTGTCGCCGGGCCATTATCGAGTATCAATACGTGAAGAAGGGCTAAAATCCGGGGTCATCCATTTAGAGGCGGTGTTTATAATGGCCTCCGCCGCGACATGTCGAATGTTGGATATTCCCGTACTTCAATCAGCCGTTCATCCCATTGATTGTCGAAATGGAGTATGGGTTCCTCGTGAATCTGTCCGACAAGAGGTGCTAGAACGACTAACAATCGAGATTTTTACACCCGCCGAATTCCTTGTACTAGAAGTTATTGGTGCAGCGCTCCAAGCAATTGATGAGCTTTTTGGCCTATCGGAGGTTAAGGAGTTGCTACAAAATCTTCGACACGAGCACCGCTCGCTAATTGATGATGTCTTGAATGCGGGTGTTGTTTCCCAGGCTGAATTTTCTGAAATTATTAAACGACTCGTTCGCGAACGGGTAAATGTCCGAGACCTTAAGTTAATACTTGAAAGTGTAGTAGAGTTTTACGCTTTAAATCCGGCTCCGCCGCTAGCCGCGGGAGTTAACGAGGAGCGGGCAGAATGGATTACTCAACTTCATGGTTTTATCCGGGGGGTTCTGGCTCGCTCGATAGTCGGGGGTCTTGTAGCCCCAGGCGGGGGCCTTCGGGCGTTTGTTCTCTCAAAGGAAGCTGAAGATGAATTTCGTTCGGCTGCTTCCTCCTGGCGCGCACCTAAGAGTCGGTTGCCAGTCGACCCTGAGGCCGAAATTGCGCTGAGGACCAATGCCAAACGGCTATTCCAGCCGGTAATTGAGCGAGGAGCTCTTCCGGTCGTACTTTTATGCGCGGGTGAGGTGAGGTTAGCGGTGCAAGAGTTTTTCGCTCGGGATATGCTGAACCCAGAGAGCTTTCGTACGGTGTCTTACGAGGAAATCGGGGTCGGCATTAAGACAGAACCTGTCGGAGTGTTGGGTATTTAGAATTAAAAGTATAGGTGTCTCAGGACAAGAGAATCATGGAAGAGACTGAGAAGAATAGCGAAGAATCGGTGGAATCGACTGCCACAGAGCCGCAGCCACGGAGCGTCGGAGATTATCGGTTGTCTGAGCGGTTTGCTTCGATTCGATCAGGAGCAGCCTATACGGCGCGTGAGGAGGGAAAGGCGACCCGGTTGGCCCTTTGGCTCTTTCGTGAAAAAATTTCTCCTGGAAGCGACAGAGAAAGAGAGTTCAAAGAGAGACTACAACAAGTGTATGAGACCGGAGCCAGGCTCGTGCCTTGTGAGAAGTTTGGAGCTGATAGCTCCGATCAAGCCTATTTAGCTACCGAGTTTCCCGAAGGTCAACGATTGGCCAGCTTTGAAGAGACTGCACCTGCACTGGCTCCGCTTTTCCTAGAGGCAGTTCGTATCGTCGATAAGCTTCATCGAGCTGGAATTGTGCTGGGTGATATTGGGCTAGATTCCTTTTTTGTTGATCCTTCAAGGGTCGTTTACCTTTCCGCGACGCTTGGCGCTCTTCCAGCGACGATGTTGGAAGACTCAGAGAATTTACATTACCTCTCCCCGGAAGAACGCACCGGGGATCTTTCAACCAAAGCCTCGGATATCTATGCGCTCGGAGTGCTTGGCTATCGGCTAATGACCGGCCGTTACCTTTACGACGTTCCGGCTAAAACCGCCGGGGAGGAGCGAACAGCGATTGTGCCAGCACCGTCGTTAATCGCTGCCGAGGTGCCGTTATGGGCCGACGATATACTTGGAAAATGCCTAGAAGCTGAAGCCGGGACTCGATTTGAAGATGCCACGGCTCTCCTCGCCGCACTTGATGAGTGCATCAACTCAAATATCGCTCCGGGCGGCACTAGTCGCTGGTCACGAAAGACGGTGATTGTTCGCCCGCGTGCGGCAATGGGCACTGTTCAGAACGAAAGCCGAGAGGTGCAGCAGCAGAAAAATCAAGAGCTGCAAAAGTCGGTAAAGAAGCAGCAAGCGTCGCAAAATTTTTTGGTGCTAACGGCGCTAATAGTCTTTGGAGTTGTGGCGATTGGATTAGCAGCGTTGTTTTTTCAGCGACTCTCAGCCGGTTCAGATCCTACTCGGGATGTTATTACCATCCATGTTGACTACGCCCCGCCAGAGCTAAAGCGAGCGATAAATGATCTGGTTGCGGTTGGCGTCTCGCTAGAACAAAAGAAGGAAGCGTTAAAGCAGATTGCAGATAGTGAAGATCCGGTCGCACTTACAATTTTGATTGAAGCAGTGCGCGGGTCCGCCGCTGGAGAGCTCAAGTCGCAGGCTCAAGAGTTGTTGGTTGAGCGGATACGAAAGCAGGGCTTTAAGCGCAGCGCTGACATCGTCGCAAATTGGTTAAAGAACCTCAGTGATGCCGGCATAG
>CAYMWO010000020.1:0-25023 GCA_964393905.1 uncultured Bdellovibrionales bacterium
CGAAAATGCAAGAAGAGTTCCGGAGCGAACAGGCGGGCGGCGTCAGCGCGAGAGCGGTCTCGTTCGGACACCTCCCCCCAGGGCGCTACCACGTACGCCGCAATTGCCTCTAAAACCGTCTTTCTGCTGCCTCGTCACGGTTGCCTCATCTTGGCGGCGCTGGTAATTGAGTCTCGATGCGTAAAGAAAACCAAACCCGAGTGGATTTGCTGATTCTGGGAGTGATTATTCTCCTGGGGCTTGTGCTGCGTTTGGACTCGTTGGTGGCTAGTAACTTTATTATCGACGCCGACGAGGGAATCGTGGGGTTGATGGCTAAGCATATTAGTGAGGGGCGGGGGGTGCCGGTTTTTTATTATGGGCAGCATTATATGGGATCGCTGGAGGCGATTCTTATCTCTCCTTTTATCGAGTTCTTTTGTGCCACCCCGGCAGTGTTGAAAATTGTGCCCTTGCTGTTCTCGCTGGGTTTGATCTGGGTTGTGTACTTTATCGGTCTTGAGGTGGGGGGTGGATTTGTGGCGCGTGTGGCGGCGCTTTTAATTGCGGTGGCGCCTTCACCGTTGATTGTCTGGAGCACGAAGGCGCGCGGCGGGTTTATTGAGTTGGTGTTTATTGGGGCGGTGGCGCTTTGGCTTACCTGTCGGTGGCTAAAGAAAGAGCAGCCTAGAGTTTTAGACACGGTTGTCTTGGGGTTGGTGTTGGGAGTCGGGTGGTGGGTTAATAACCAGATAATTTATTTTCTGCCGCCGATTGGGTTCTTCTTGTTGGCGGGTCTTTGGAAGAGAAGTGGCTGGGGCACCATCCTCCGGCATCTACTAAGTGGGCTTGCGGCGTTCATTGTCGGCGGGGCGCCCTTCTGGATCTATAACCTGAATCACCGCTGGATTTCGTTTGAGATGTTCAAAGCCTCGGACTCGGGAGAGTTGGGGGAGCATCTTAGTGGGCTGTTTACTACCGCCATTCCGATTATTCTCGGGGCGAAGAGGTTTTGGGAAGCGGAGGATTTGTTTCCCCATGCGCTGCTGATAGTCAGCGTGACTTACGCGCTACTTCTACTCATTCTCATTACTACCCGTTCTCGGGAACTTCGTGCGCTTTTTGGTTTTCAGGTCGAGCGGGAAAAGCCTGTCGAGCTGCTTTTACTTTTTGTGGTCACGTCGCTCGCGGTGTTTACGCTTAGTTCGTTTGGGTATCTGGTGCAGGCGCCGCGCTACTTGTTGCCGATTTATGTGGGGCTCGATGTGTTGGTGGCGGTGGCGTTATCTCGAGTCTATAACTGGAACAAAGCACTCGGTCTTTTAGGGATTGGGGTTTTGTTGGGGATTAATCTGGCTTCGGGTTACTGGGGTGGGCGTGTGGTGCCGGGCGAGCCGTTTGTCGCAAAGGGCGAGCGGGTGGCGCGGGATAACACGGAGTTGGTGGCCTGGCTTGGAGCACATAACGTATCTTGGGTTCGGACTAATTACTGGATTGGCTATCGGTTGGCTTACGAAACTGCGGAGCAGGTGCGGTTTGTAATTTTTAGTCCGCCGTATCAGGTGCGAATTCCGGAGTATGAGATTGAAGGGCGCAAGGTGAATGCTGAAAAAGTGCCGTATGTGTTGGTGCCGGTGCAGGCGGATGGGGTTAAGGCGGCGCTTGGGGCGTTGGGAATGAGTTTTAAGGAGGAGCGGGTGGGGAGTTATGTGGTGTTGTACGAGGTGCGAGCGAAAGAATCCGGTCTTGAGGAAATAGAGGGCGGGGTGACGGCGACGGCATCGCTTGAGGAGAAGAAAGCTCCGGGCGCAGTTGATGAAAAACTAACTACCCGCTGGGGGAGCGCGCATCCGCAGGAGCCGGGGATGACTTTTACGTTGGTGTTCGATAAGCCGCGGGCTGTGCGGGGGTTGAGATATAACTTGGGGGATTGGCCGCAGGATGCGCCGCGGGGGTTACGGGTTGAGGTGGAGGAGCCCGGTGGTAAGCGCGATGTGGTTTTGAATTGGACGGGGGATAAAGAAACGCTTTTTGGGTTAATTGACCGGGAGTCGTTTCAGTTAAGTTTTCCGCGGGTCACGGCTAAGCGGGTGATTCTCACTCAACTTGGAAGCGACCCGGTATTTGATTGGTCGATTGCCGAAGTCGAACTCTTAAAATGAGAGTCGGCGCTGTTTCCTTAATACCTTCTTAATATTCCTATAACTCACCCATGCCGGCAGTGGGGCCCGAAGGCGGCCCCACGCAAGCGTCGTGTTCTTTTCTGTTCGTTTTTTCTCTGCGCCTCCGCGCCTCCGCGTGAGATCCCCTACCTGGCCCTGCCGTCGAGAGGCAGTCCCTTGTTGGCGAAGTATGCGATGGCTCGTTCGCGCATCAGGCGATCGCTTCTCGCGATATCGTAAAGGACGTTAAGGGCCTCGCGCTTCGTGCCTTCAATCTCCGTTCTCATGAGGATGGCGCAGGCCACTTTGGCGGTTTCGAAGTTGTTGCCGACGGCCGCCCTCTCCACCTCCGCAAATGCAGCGGGGTTGGCGAGAGAGGATTCGAGAGCACGGAGACACTTCACCCGCAAAAGGTTGGTGTCGGCACCTTGAAGAGTCGCGATGATTTCGGCCACCTTCTCCTCCGAAAGTGGTTTCCTCGCGGCGCGGCCCATGCCCAGAGGTTTCGCCTGCGGCTTCGGAGAAGACTTTCCCTCGGGCTTGGCCGAGGCCGGTTCGGTATCTTCGTTCTCATCCTCGTCGTCTTCCTTGTCCTTAGGCGCTGACGGCGGGGCCTTCGGAGGAGCCGGGGCTTGAACGGGTTCATGCACGACCATGAGCGGCGGTGCCACCGGAACTCGGTCCGCGACCGGGAGCATCAGGTTTAGCGCGCGCTTCAGCTCGTCGGAGCGCACCAACTTGACGAACCTCGCTGCAGCTTGAGTCTTCACGCCAACTTCCTGCGTCCTCAAACAGCGAAGGACGTGCTCCTTGAATACCTGCTCGATATGCGGGTCGTCGTACTTGGCAAGGACCAGCGCCAGTTGAACGATGCTCCAGATGTGCGGCTTCTCAGCGGAGCACAGCTCCGCGAGCTCGCTGCACAGCCGGGTACGGACCGCAAGCTCCGCGGTTTGGTGCGCGAATCCTCGGCACAGCGCTTCGACGATTTCAGGATCGTAGAGCAACTCGTAACCGAGGGCTCGCATCTCCGCATCTTGGAACTCCTCCGCGAGCGCAGAAGCAGCGGCCACGCGATCAACTTGTGAGAGGCTGCTCCGACCCTCCACCAGAAGTTCGCGGAACTCCGCCGCAGTCAGCGAACTCTTGTCGGAGATTATGCGTGCTAGAAGTGCCTTGGTGTTCGTGGACATGAAAACAACCTCCTGGGAAACCTTAGAAGGAAACAGCGCCTTCCGCCGGAACGTTTTATTGTAGCGCTCAAGTGGAAGGCGTGTTGATTGGTCTACTCGGTATTTGAAAAATTTTAATGAACAAAGTGAATTGTCAGCAGAGGGTCCTAGAGAACCGTAAGTAAGACCTGTATATCTTCAAACCGGGGCGGGGCGGCGTCCTGTGAAGGATAGCCGCCCCGCGATGCGGGAGGATGAGTTCGGCCTACGAGAACTGAACTCCCGGGTGGGCATCCGGCGGCGAGTTGTCTTGCCACTTACCGCGGACCTGCTGCCCGTCGCCGTGGAACATCTCCGTGCAGTACGACACCCGCACGCGGTGCGGCCAGGGGAGGAGCTTCCACGCCCACGGGCGGGAGAGGGAGTCCTCGAACTCCCGCATCTTCTGCGCCGTCTCGAACTGGAAGAGGCAGTGGAAGTTGTGGTCGGGGAAGTAGACCAGCGCGTAGAACCGTGACTGGTGGACGAGAGCGCCCATTCCCACATAGCGACCACCGTACGACCAGGCGAGCGCTCTCACCTTCTTTCTGATGGCCAACTCGCTCAGGCCACCGTTTCCAAGGCCGGTCACGATGTGATCGAACCTCGGGCTCACACTCGTAGCCCCGTTCTCGCCGGAGATCGGGGGGCTCATCTCGAGAGTCCCGGCCCAAACGACGAACGCGGTCACGGACTTCGCTCGCATCTCGGTGACGTTCATCAGGGTGATCAGCTCCAGCTCGTCCAGGAAGTTGGCCACTTCCTGGTAAGAGTCGAAGTCGAACGAGAGCGGGAAGGTAGGCGCACCGGGCCTGGGTCGGTCCTCGGCGCGCGCCGCAGGCGGCTCGTCCGAATCCGGATCGACGAAGCAGAGCCGTTTCGGTGCGTCGGCCATGACACCGATTCGGAAATCGGTGCGCCCCTCTTTTCTCGGAGACGACACAGCACCGGCCTTTATTGCGGCCGCCACGATCGCATCGAGGAAGGCCTCGGGGCTAAGCGGTGATAGGGGAGCGACGGGCGGAGTCGGTGAAGCGGAAGATGTCATGGGAGTTGTCCAGTCAGAGAGAGAGAAGAAAGAGAAGAAAAAGAACGAAACGAAACAAAAACCTTCCTACTAGGAACCCTCCTAGCTGGGGCCTTAAGAACAGAAATTCTTAAAGACCCAACTAGTCAGGGAAAAAATAACTACCCGGGGCGATGATTTTAGAGAGCGTAGATTTAGTGGACTGAATCTAGGGCGGCTAATTTAAGGTAGATAGCGCTGGGAGTCAAAATTAGGGCTTAAAGGTTGGAGGTTTTGGGATTTGCTGGTATCTTCCGCAGTCCCTGCCCCAAAAGTCAAATCGGGCTTTGGCTGTTCTCTCTCAATACCAAAAACTGTAGTAGCGAACTTTTGCTTTTTCGCGAGGTGAGTTTTTCAGCTTGCGAAATAGCGGGTGGTATTAGGTTTTGCTTCACTGATGATGCGGCGGAGAGTTAAGGAGTGGTCTTTAACTCTCCGCCGTTCGCTCTACCAATCCGGTGGGGTGTTTGGTGGATGGAGGTTACGGGTCATGACGAGAGGTCAAAAGAGAATTCCTACGGATGTTGCCTTTCGCTGGCGGGGGGATGTTTTCTTCGTCTCCTGTCGGCGAGAGTGGACGGAGTCCTTGGCGCTTTCAAGTTCTGGAGGAAACACCATCCTCGATGAGCTGGACAAGCTCGAATCCGGGGCCCTGGTAGTCTTCGACCTGGGGCACGCCAGGAAGATCTCCGGAGCCCATCTCCGGACCTTCGAGGAGGCTGCGAACTCGATTCGCGACGAAGGCGGCCGGGTGGGCTTTGCTCGCGGCGGCAAGAAACTGGTGAGAATTATCGAGAGATGGATGGGTGCCCACGGGTTTCCCTACTTCCCCTCCCTCATCTTGGCAGTGGAGTCCTTCGGGATTCCGATTCGCGGTGGCACGGCGGGCGACAAGAACGACCGGATGCGAGTGCGGCACGCCGTCGCCCAGTAGCTCGACCTCGCGCGGTTCGGGTGTCACACCAGGAGGGGCTTCGGCTCCCCTGGTGTGACGTGCCTGGTTTTTACCCCCACCCGCTCTTCGCTCATACCGTGCTTGCCCTGCTACTACACAGTTGCCCTGTAATGCAGCGAGAGATAAAACTACTCCTCACTGACTAAACACCGACTAGAACAATGATTAAAACTGCTCATAAAATTCTGTGGACTATACTCCTCTGTTTACAGGCAGTCCCGGCCTTTGCCGTGCCACCCTTAACACTGACCGATGCCTATCACCGCGCCTTAGAAACCAGCGAGTCGCTAAAACTTACAGAGTCCGATGTGCAGCTAGCCGAGATTCGCTACCGCCAAGCAATAGCCGCGGCCTTTCCGGAGATAGACGCCAATCTTGAGGAGCGAGTTCGTAACAGTGCTGAGTCCAGCAGTCAGAACTCTGGCAGTGGCAACAGAAACTTTGGAGAGGGGAGTAAGGATCAGTTCGAAGGGTTTTTTAGTTTACACCAACCAATCTTCCGCGGCTTTCGGGAATTCATCTTGGCTGACGCTGCGCGTGCCGAAGGCCGGGCGGCGGAATTAAATGTCACCCGCTCGCGGGAGTTAATCCTAAAAGATGTCGCCGATATCTTTTACCAGATATTACTTTACGAACGGGACCTGGACGAACTTTCGCGGACCGAGAGGATTCTTAAGGACCGCCGAGCCGAGCTAGTTAAATATCAGAGCCTTGGAAAATCCCGCGATAGCGAGCTACAGGCCGCCGACGCTGATATCTCAGCACTCTTAGCTTCAATCGAGCGTGGGCGAGGGCTCCTCGCTGAGAGCCGTGAACTGTTGGCCTTTCTTACGGGGCTCCCGGCGACTGAAATTGCCGTGCAGGAGCGGGACCTCTTTGGCCCAGAGGCGCCGCTTGCGGAGTATCTGGAACGCGGCCAATCACGGTCGGACTTACAAGGGCTCGCGGAGCTTAAGAACTCAGCGGATATTCAGCTGAAAGCCGCTAGTCGCGAGCGCTGGCCCTCGGTTTCTCTTGACGGTAACGCCTATGTCATTGAGGACCCATCGAACGAGAGAGATTGGGATCTCACACTTAACCTTCAGGTTCCGGTTTTTGACGGTGGGCGTATCTCGTCCCGCATTAGCGAGCGCGAGCTTGAGTCATCTCGCTCTGCATTACGAGTAGCGGAGGGGCGGCGGATAGCCGAGCGTGAAATCCGGGTTAGCTACTCGAACCTTAAGGCAGCGCAGGCAACTGCGGAGAAGGTTCAGAGTCTGGTTGCAAACTCAGAGAAGAGCTATCAATCTCAGCGCGCGGATTATGAGCTGGGGGTGGTAAATAACCTAACCGTGCTGGAGTCTATCCGCCAACTGCAAGCCGCACGGCGCCAGCTGCTAAGCGCGCTGGTGGACTCGTCGCGATTTCGGGTAGCACTTGAAGTTGCAGCCGGAGGGCCACAGCTTTGACCCTTTCTGAGATCTCAATCCGCCGTCCGGTTTTCGCCTGGATGTTGATGCTGGGGCTAATTATCTTCGGCGCGATAAGTTTTCGGAACCTCGGTGTGAGCCAGATGCCGGATGTGGATTTCCCGGTGCTGGCGGTCTCAGTTACCTGGGAAGGGGCAGCGCCTGAGGTCGTGGAGTCTGAGATAGTCGATCGGCTGGAGTCGACAATCATCTCGATTGAGGGGATTCGGGAGATAACCTCCAATATTCGCCAGGGGAGGGCCACAATCAGTGTCGAGTTTGATCTCAAACGAAATATCGACGCCGCGCTCCAGGAGCTGCAGTCTGCTATTAGCCGAGTGCGGCTACCTCTTGAGGTCGACACTCCAACCATCACTAAGTCTAACCCGGATGACCAGCCGATTATCTGGGTGGGTTTTGGCGGCGACCGAAGCCTCGCTGACATCGTGCGCTATGTCGACCTAAACATCCGTGACCAATTCCAGATTCTTCCGGGCGTAGGAGAGATCGTCCTAGGTGGCTTTACCGAGCGGAGCCTCCGCGTCTGGGTCGATAATAAGCAGCTCTCGCAATATGAGCTCACGATACTTGATATCCAGCAGGCGCTCCAAACCGGGCAGACTGAGGTCGCCGCAGGAATTATCGAAAACAATGCGCAGGAGATGAACGTGCGCATGATGGGAGAGGGTATTACTCCGGAGCAGGTGGGAGAGATTCTCATTACCCAGCGGGGCGGTAGGCCCATCTACAACAGCACGCTCCAGCTTAAAGATGTAGCCCGAATTGAAGACGGCTTAGATGATATCCGCCGGGTCTCCCGCATCTCAGGCACCCCCGGTGTGGGGCTGGGGATAAAAAAGCAGCGAGGGTCAAACGCGGTTGAAGTCGGAGATAGGGTAAAGGCCTTAGTCGCCGAGATTGAAAAAACCCTGCCCCCGGACTTAAAGATTCAAGTGAACTTCGACAGCACGGTTTTTGTGCGTGAGTCGATTGAAGAGACTGAGTTCACACTGATTCTATCGGCGCTGGCTACCGGCGTAGTATGTTTTCTCTTCCTTGGGTCGCTCAGGCCGACACTTAATATCCTACTCTCAATTCCGACCTCAATAGTCGGCACCTTCATGATTATCGATTATTTCGGTTTTACCCTTAACCTGTTTACCCTGCTGGGGTTGGCGCTGGCGATTGGGATTGTTGTTGATGATGCAATTATGGTGCTGGAGAATATCTATCGCCACAAAGACATGGGGAAGAGCCGGGAGCAGGCGGCAAGAGATGGCGGAAGTGAGATAACCTTCGCAGCCGTTGCGGCAACGGTGGCGGTGATTGCGATTTTCCTCCCTGTGGCTTTTATGAAGGGCATTATCGGGAAGTTCTTCTTCCAGTTTGGGATTACTATCTCAGGCGCGGTCTTGCTCTCGCTTTTGGAGGCCCTGACTCTCACGCCGATGCGGCTTTCGCAGTTTATGGAAGAGCGGCGTAACACTGGGTTTGCCGCCCTACTTGACCGCATCTTCTCGGGGCTTGCGCGCGGCTACCAGGCACTCCTTAGAATAGCGCTTAAGGGTCGCTACCTAGTACTAATCGCAGCCGTATTAATATTTGCCTCGTCCCTGACATTACTCTCCTCACTGAAGAGGGAATTAATCCCGCCGCAGGATCAAAGTGTGTTTATCGTCCGCTTTCAGACTCCGATCGGCTCATCCCTAGAATATACGAGCCAGAAGCTTCTTGAAGCTGAAGCTTTCATGAAGAGCCGCCCCGAGGTCCTTCGCTACTTTGCTGCGGTCGGGGGATTTGGTGGCGGTGAGGTGAATACCGGACTGATTTTTGTGACGATGAAGCCGAGAAAGGAGCGGAGTGTCACTCAATTGGAATTTATGAATCTTTGCCGGGCGGAGCTCGTGAAGATTAAGGACTTAAAACCCGTCATGCAAGACCTCTCCACTCGGGGGTTTACAGCACAGCGAGGGTTTCCAATTGAGTTTAATATCCGCGGCCCGAGCTGGTCGAAGTTGCAGGAGTTAAGTGAACAGGTTGTGGCGGAGTATCAGAAGTCGGGCTTTGCCGTTGATATCGACACCGATTATCGGCTGGGGCAGCCGGAGGTGCGAGTCTGGCCGTTACGGGATGAGGCGGCCAAGCGTGGAGTTGAGGTTGATGATATTGCGCATACGGTGTCTGCGGCGATTGGGGGAGTGGAGCAGGGGAAGTTTTCTAAGGATGGGCGCCGTTATGATGTGCGACTAAGACTGCGGGCCGACGACAGGCTTCAAGCGGACGACGCCCAGAAGCTAATGGTCCGAAACATCCACGGCGAGCTCGTTCCAATTAAAGATGTGATTCGGATTGAGAAAGTGCCTACCTTGCAGACTATTACTCGGCGTAACCGCGAGCGCTCGATATCGATTTTCGCCAATGTCGCCCCGGGGCAATCCCAGGCGGCAGCGCTTGATGCAGCGCGGGAAATTAGCGAGCGCATTCTGCCGGAGGGATATCATTTCTATCTTGGGAGTGGGGCCCAGACATTTATCGAATCGTTTGCAAGTTTAAAGTTTGTTCTCTGGCTGGGGCTAGTTGTGGCTTACATGGTGTTAGCCTCGCAATTTAACAGCTTTATCCACCCCGTGACTGTGCTCTTGGCGCTACCTTTTAGTATCACCGGCGCACTCTGGGCGCTCTCCTATACCGGGCAGTCTCTTAATTTGTATTCATTTATCGGTATCGTGCTGCTCATGGGTATTGTGAAGAAGAACTCGATTCTGTTGGTAGAGTTTGCCAACAACAAACGCGAAGAGGGGCTTCCGGCAAGAGAGGCGATGATTGAAGCCGCCGGCGTGAGGCTCCGACCGATTCTAATGACGACTTTCTCCACCCTAGCCGCGGCCCTGCCCCCAGCCCTAGCCTTAGGGCCTGGAGCGGAGAGCCGGATACCGATGTCTGTGGCAATCCTCGGCGGGGTCTTGGTCTCGACGATGTTTACCCTTTATGTTGTCCCTTGCGCCTACACTATATTTTCAAGGTTTGAGCGGCATAAGCATTTGGATTTGAACTAATATGGCTCGCAAGCCTATGCAGGGGTAAGTCTGGGCTAAAGCGCCCACTTTCAGGGGCTTCATCTTAAATCGGAAGTTATGATATAGTGCCCGCGCTTTAAGCAGATATGCCCAGTAGCAATTGGACACTTAGTGAAGCTCTTACTCCTCTCCCCACAACCGTTTTTTGCTTCTCGCGGTACGCCGATGAACGTGCGTACGGTGGTTGAAGGGTTGGCGGCGCTTGGGCACCAGGTTCATCTACTCGCTTATCCTATGGGAGAAGATGTTGAGCTTCCTGAGGGAGTCACCGTTCACCGCTCTCCAAGGATACCATTTATCCGTTCAATCCCGATTGGATTCTCGATACGAAAACTTTTAATGGACATTCCCTTTGCGGTTTCAGCTTTCATTATCGCGCGCATGTTTGAAGTAGATGTCTTGAGCGGGGTTGAGGAAGGGGCGTTTGTGGCGGGCTCTGTTGGACTACTCCTAAGGAAGCCTTATGCAATCGATATCGACTCCTGTCTGATTGACCAGCTGCGGACAACCGGGGCGGCTCGAGTACCGCTGTTGTTGAGAGCGATAAGTGCAGTGGAGAAGTTTTTTGTCAGACGCGCCACATGTGCTGTGACAGTTTGTCAGGCGCTATCGGATAATGTGCGGGCCGTTAACGCCAATCTGCCAATTTTTCAAATCGAAGACTGTCCCCAAGAGGCCGCGTTGATCCCGCAGCCGGAGCTTGTCAGCCGAATTATTCAGCGTTGGGGATTAGCTGGAAAGAAAGTTGTAGTTTATACCGGCAATCTGGAGGGTTATCAGGGAATTGAGCTACTGCTGGTGTCGTTTCAGCACTTTCTATTGGGACTCAAGCTTGATGAGCGCGATAATGTGCGGCTCCTCCTGGTTGGTGGAAAGGAGGAGGATGTCCTGCACTATAAAGGCCGGGCCCGGGAGTTGGGGATTATTGCTCAGGTGATAATGGTGGGGAGCGTCCCTGTTGAAGAGGTGGGAAGCTATTTAGAGCTGGCTGATATTCTGGTCTCACCCCGCACGGTGGGAGCGAACACGCCGTTAAAGATCTATACCTATATGGCTACCGGGACACCGATTGTGGCGACGAACTTAAGCACGCATACCCAGGTGCTAAATGAGGAGCTCGCGTTTTTAGCAGAGCCCACACCGGAGAGTTTTTCGGAGGCGCTGCAGCTTGCGCTCGAGTCCTCTGAAGTTGGCGAGATGCGCAGGCAACATATCGGCGAGGCGGCAAGGAGTATTGTTGAGACCTACTATTCCAAGGCGGCCTTTGATGAGCGGCTTAAAATCTTCTCTGATTTTCTTCACGAACTAGAGCTTGGCCGTGCCCCGCTAGCAAACCCAATAGCTGAAAGAATTGAGATCGCAGTTGGCGAGGAAGATTAGCTCATGTCCGCCGACCCATCCTTTTTTGATTTAGCCCACACAGTTTCCCCTGATGTTGAGACCTCGAGTGCCGAGTATGCTCGGCGCTTTGCGGGTGAGGTCGGCGAGTGCTTTCTGGAGCGCCAAAAGCAGTGTGTGCGGGAGTTTTTGCAGCCCTTTGCTGGGGAGCGCTTAACGGTGCTTGAAGTCGGCGGGGGCCATGCGCAGCTTACGGGCCTTTTATTGGAGCTCGGTTTTCGAGTGTTGGTGCATGGGACTAGTGAGGCGTGTTCGGAGCGAATTAGGCCATTACTAAAACGGTACCCAGCGGACTTGGGGTTCTTTGTCTCGCCCTTAGGCCAGATTGCGGCACCTGAGAAAAGCTATGACCTGGCTTTAGCTTTTCGACTTCTTCCGCATGTGGTTGATACGCACGGGTTACTCTCAGACTTATCGCGACTAAGTCGGCGTGGTGTGTTGTTTGATTATGCGTCATCAACAGGCTTTAATTTTCTCTCGCCCTATCTGTTTCAGCTAAAGCGCCGGATTGAGAAAAATACCCGTCCGTATTTTTGCCACTCGTTTTCATATCTTAAGAACGAGCTCTTAACGCTGGGATTTTCGCAAATTGAGCAAAGAAAGCAGTTCTTTTTGCCAATGGGGCTTTATCGGGCAGTCGGTAGCCGAAAGTTCCTAGAGAGCGCCGAAGGGGTCGCGCAGACCCTAGGACTAACAGCTGCATTTGGCTCGCCAGCTGTGGTCTTTGCGCAGAAAAGTAAATAGAAAAAATAAAGAACGAACGAAAGCTCGTGTGGAGTTTAGCGGGTGATCTGAATCCTCCGGTGTGGGGTGGCAATCGGGGTGGCAATTCTATTGCGCTCCGCCCCAAGGGAGGGCGCCTACACGGCTTAGACTACCCCCGAAACTTAGCCGCGATTATCCATCAAAAATATCCAAAAAAGTCCATCTTGTCGAAGGCTTGCATTTCCCTAACACACTCCAAATCTTTTTATCTTCAACTAGTTACAGACATTTAACAGGCCGTTGCATTTCCTATGTTTCCACATGCTGGTAGTATCTGGCCCTAGTTAGACTAATTGGCTCTTTGAAAGGTTTTTTTGTTGCGCTGGTCGGCTTCGGAGTTTGCCAGCAAACGGACGGTGCTACTTAAGACAATCTTTAGCAGCATCGTCCGTTTGTTTTTTCTCGTTTCACTAGTCGCACACGCGTGTGGCGGCAAACGGACGGGCAAGTTCTGAAGGAGAATCCCATGACTGGCGCAACCAGTCCTCCTCCTGAGAGGAAGCGCAGTCGTCGACCGGGGCATTCGCCGGGCAGGTCCGTGGTCAAGGACGACAGTATGACCATGTGGTCGTACCGGGGCGTGCGCAGCACGCGTCATCCCGTGAGTCGGGTCTTCTGGGTGGTGACACCACTCGTCGACCCGCAGAGCAAGGACCCGAACAAGCTCACGGAAGCAGAGCTGTTCGAGATCCGGCGCCGGTACCGTGTTCTGGTCGCTGCGGCGAAGGCGGCCGACGGGACGATGAGTCGAGCGGTGCCGTTCGAGCTCCGAACCGGGCGCCGGCTCTTCGCCGCCCTCGGGTACGGCTCGTCCGGTTCGGTGAGGCTCTGCATCTCGAACCACATCTAGGAGGGGCCCGAACGGGCAGGAGGATTAGATGACGCAGAGATAGCCACCGGGTGGATCGACGGGCACGGGCCCGAACGATCCGCCCGGTTGGCGACGTCGGAAGGATTGTTTTTGGTTTGAGCCATTGTCTAACTAATCCACAAAGTTCTTCGTTGTTCCTTAAGGGTCTTCGGGGAGGATTTTGTGGATTAGTTTTTTGAGTAGAAGATCCGGAACAGTCTCTCCCGCGTTCATCACTTTCGGAGTGATTATATCGGGCTAGACTGATGCGCGGTGCATTGTTTGTGCATCAGGTTTTAGAGCCCAGAAATGGAGTTCCCCATGGGCAGGAAGCAAACACCCGCCCTTGACGTGCGGGGTGAGCCTCTTCGTCCTCCGCGGCTGATTCGAGTGACCTCCGTCGGGATGTGCTCGATCAGCAAGGTGGAGCGCCCGTCCATCAAGCAGGAAGAGCATCCCACAGGTACCCGGTGGCAGGTTCTCCGGCAGGAGACCAAGCCGCCGTGGATTGACCTTCCGCAGATCGCGGCGAGCCCGGCGATTCACTGGATGTTGAAGTATCGCCTGGTGCGGAAGTTCTACCGCTTCCTTCTTCGTGTGAGCGCGAGGCACTCTGATAGGCTCATCCTGAAGGTGATGCGGGAGTTCATCCAACCCGACACTGTCGTCCTCGTCGACTGCCACAACAGCGGGGCTGAGTTCGCCGGGCAGATCTGGCGTTGGGTCGCCTGCCTCGATGCGCTCTTCGGCGAACGGCACCACCCGGTGACGGGGAAGAAGCTTCTGGCAGTTCTTGTCCCGAAACATCCGGATCGGATGAGGCAGGGCGGTGGAGAGATGACAATCATCGATCGCACCACCGTGCTTACGAGCACCCCACAGAGGCTAGAAAAGCTCCGCGCCAAGGACCCCGCCCGTTGGCTCGCCAACGTCGAGCGGGACGCCGCCAGAGCAAGACTGCGCCGCAAGCGTCAGAGCCAGCTAAATGGCTCTGCGTCAGACCGACGGGGTTGAGCGCTGAGGCCACGCCTCAAGCTCCCCCGCCGGCTCTGACCGTTTTTAAAGGTTTTACTACCCGCGCATCGGTTCGCTCTATTACCATTACCTCTATTAACAGCGGCGCTTTAAAGCGCTATCCCCTACGCTCTGGCTCTGCGATTAAAGCTCTCCTCTCCTGCTCGCAAATATTGGCAGTAGCTTTCAACATCCATATTCGCCCCGCAAACAAGCACCCCGATTCTCTTATTGGCCGTATCTATCCCAACAGACCCAATAAGCGCCGCTAACGCTGTAGCTCCCGCTGGCTCTACCGCGAGTTTTCCCTCGCTAAATAAAAGATAAAGCCCCTCGCAGATAACGTCATCTTCGACCCTGACAATTCTATCGACAAACCTCTGACAAAGCCCGAAGCTATAAGGCGCGGCATGCGGAGCGGCAAGACTGTCGGCGACAGTCTTTGCCTCAGTAATTCCTTCAGGCTTCCCCGATTGAAAACTGCGCCACATCGAGTCTGCGCCAAAAGGCTCAACACCAATAACCTCGCAGTCAGGTCGAAGCTGTTTCACGGCAGCAGCCATCCCGGCGATTAACCCGCCACCACCAACGCCAATAAGCATAATGTCCAAGTCCGGCACATCTTCTAAAAACTCCAGTCCGCATGTCGCGGTTCCAAGTGCCGTAAGTGGCCCCTCAAATGGATGAACAAGAAAGCGCCCCTCTTTCTGTTCAATCTCTTTCGCTAACTGAAAGGCCTCGTGCACATCCTCAGTTTTAATAACCTCGGCTCCAGAGGCCACACAAAGTTCAACACGCGCAGGGTTGGCGGATTTCGGGACTACAACCTTTGCAGTGGTCCCCGCCGCCTGGGCGGCCGCGCCCACTGCAATTGCGTGATTGCCTCGGCTAACCGCAACTACTCCACGCTTAAGCTGCTCTGGGCTGAGCGCACTTATGACAGTAAGCGCCCCGCGCATTTTAAAAGTGCCCGTTTTCTGAAATAGCTCGAGTTTGAGATACACTTCAGCCCCGGCACCAAGCTGCGAGAGAAGCTTCTGGCCCTGGTATTTAATTACGGGGGTGCGGTTAATCGAGGGTCGGAGATGCTCAAGATTGTCTCTTATAGCTTTTAGCGATGGGTAGTCGTTGTCGGTCATGGTCGAGAATTAAGGTTAGTAATCGGAAATGCTGATATCTGTGAGAATCTAAGGGCTAGGGTCCGATTGGTCAAACACCTTTTAGTTTACTTTGAGAAGAAATCCCCCGAGTTTAATACGAGGCGCTCCCTTTTGGTCGGAGCGCTCCTCAGGAAGCGGAAGGCCCCTTGAATAGCGACCTGGAAAGTGAATAGAATGTTGTCGGGCCGGATATGTATAGCCGACAGTCCAAAAAATAACTGGGGTTTCTGCCAAATGATTCGTCGTTGTGAGGTATCGGGGGTTGATTTTGGTGTTGAGGACGAGGATTTAGCTTTTTATAAGCGAGTTAGTCCAGTTGTCGGGGGGACTCGGTTGGAAATTCCAGCACCCCGACTCTCTCCAGACGAGCGGCAACGGCGGCGGCTCGCGTTTAGAAATGAGCGCTTTCTATACCGCAGAAAATGCGCCATCTCCGGCCGAGATATTGTCAGTGCCTATTCGCCTGACATTCCCCTTAAAGTTTGCGGCAAAGCTGAATGGCTGGAACTCGATAACACCCAGTTTGGTCGCCCTTATGACCTAAACCGCTCGTTCTTTGAGCAGTTTGCCGAGCTGCGTCGTGATACTTACAAGTGCGCTGTAATACAAGACGGCGAGATGCAAAACAGCGAATACACCCACTTCTGTGGCTGGCTTAAAAACTGTTACTGGTTATTTGACTCCGGTAAGAGTGAAGACTGTTCTTACGGGGTGTTTGTCGGTTACTGCAAGGATACTATCGATGGACTATTTAACTATCGCTCGGAGCTTTGCTATAACTCCGTTCGCATAGAGAACTGCTACGAATTATTGTTCTCTCAATACTGTAACAACTGCCATACCTCGGCATTTCTCGATAACTGTATCGGCTGTTCGCATTGCCTGGCCTCTGCGAACCTGCGGAATAAAGAGTATTACGTCTTTAACGAGTATGTCGGCAAAGCCAAGTTTGAGGAGATCTGGAAGGCGACCTTTAACGGCACTTTCGCTGCTCAAGAGGGGATTCGTCGGCGGTTTGGCGAGTTGTTGTTGACGGTTCCACATCGCAATCTTCGAAATATTAACTGCGAGAACTGTAGCGGAGATGATCTAAGCCGGTGTTCTAATGTGCAGCACAGCTATAACGCGGTTGAAAGTCGGGACTGTAAGTATTGTTACGATATATTTTCCAAAACAACTGATTGCTACGATATCGGTTCATTTGGCGAGTCAATGCAGTATAGCTATGAGGCCTCCGGCTGCGGCGGCGCGCTCGGAAAAAGCGAACTTAGTAACTGCTTCTTCTCCGCCTATATATTTTACGGCGGGTATAACATTCTCTACAGCATGAACTGCCACGAGAACTCGCAAAACTTGTTTGGCTGTTCTGATTTAAGGAGAAAGCAATTCTGTATTCTGAACAAGCAGTACTCTGAAGCCGAATATAACGCGCTGGTTCCCTATATTGTTGATGATATGAAAAAGCGAGGGGAGTGGGGTGAGTTCTTCCCGATTAGTATGTCGCCTTTTGGATATAATCAGACCCTGGCGCACGAGTTCTATCCACTTGAGCGAAATGAAGTTGAGCGGTTTGGCGCACACTGGAGCGATTACGAAAGTCCGTTGGCCGATGTGAAAACTGTCATCGCGGCCTCTGAGCTACCAAAAACTAGCGGTGCGTCTCCAGATTTGAAAAACACCGCCATTAAATGCGAGGCTACAGGCAAACTTTTTAGAATTACAGAGGGTGAACTTAAGTTTTATTCTCGCTACGGCTTAGCGCTCCCGCACTACCACCCAGAAGAACGTCAGCGCAGACGCTTTGCCCTGTTAAATCCCCGAAAGCTCTACACTCGCATCTGCGCAAAAACAGGGGAGGAGATGTTAACCTCCTACCCACCGGACTCGCCACATATTGTATACTCCGAAAACGAGTTTCAGTTAGCAGCAGAGTAGGGTGGACTTCAAACCCAACTTTTTTAACGTTCCACCTACTTTCTTAAAAATATCCCCTAAGATCTCCTCCCAGCGCCAAGCTTTTCTAAACGAACGTCCTTCTCGCCTTATTTTTTGATCAATGTCGCATCCTCGACGCTTGTTTTTGGCAAAGCTTTTGTAGGGACTAGGGTGAAAATTTGCCCCCCGGACAAGCCTCACCAAGACCGCGATCGCGGGTAGTGCTTGAGGCAGATGAATTGCTACTCAGAAGTGCGTCAGAGTAGATATAGAAGCGGAGGTTTTATAGTAAACGGAGGAAAAGTAGTATAGAGATCCCCCGACCTGAAGCGTATTGACGCATCAATGTAATCCGCCCGTTTAGGGAAATACTCTTCCATGAAGCGTTTCATTGCGTCAAAGCTTTTGGTGTAACACAGCGGACGAGGCGACCTTTTTACTTTCTGAGGTATCTGGTAAGGACTTTGTTCTAAGACCTTCTGCCGTCCGAGAAATCTCTTTCCCGATTTTAAGCGTTCAGCCTTGAGGTTATCCGCTCGACCATCAATTAGAAGCTTAATCTTGTTAGTGCGCTGCCTGATGGTTAGTGTCTCAAACTGCGGGAGCGGTGTTAGCGTTATCAAATGAGCCGTTTGATAGTCCTCAATTCGCACTACCTCCTTAGTTCTTCTCGCCTTTCGTAAAGCGTTTGAATACTCGGTGTAGTGTGTGAAAAAGTACTTCTTCGGTTGTTCACTAAGGGACTGCCAATACGAACTTAGCCCAGGCCATTCTCTAGGGTGAGATACCAGGCCGTGGTGTGTGGAGTTGGTTGTAATGTATAGAAAGGCTTCCGTGGCATCTGCCACTTCCACTACTATCTGGTCACGGTAACGTGTGCCCCAAAAGTGTCCACGTCTGTGTATAAAAGAGTTTACTCGCTTTGCTACCTCCCGATTGACTGCTTGAGCAAACTCCCAGAGTTTTGCCTTCGGCGCCCGACAGAGCATGTGGTAGTGATTGCTGAGGAAATTATAGGCATAAAGTTCTATACCCATCTCCTCTTGATACTTGGCGACAATTCCGCCAAGCAACGCTTCCAGGCCCTTGCCGGGTCTTAGGAAGAGAGTTGCGTTCTCGGTGCGAATCGTAACTAGGTGGATTTTCGATGGATCTGTGTCCCGTATCTCATTACCCATGGGTAGACTCCTTTGGTTTTTGCCTTATAGAAGTGTTTTCGGCCAAGGAGGGAAAAGTGTCGCCGGTAGAATGATAAAAAAGTTATGTGGAACGTTAAATATTAGAAAGCGAGTTTCCGTTAGCAGCAGAGTAAATCGCCGGTGGCAACGGGTGTTATCTCTTCTTTTTTCTATTCTCTCTATATCTCGCCACAACACCGACACCGACTAGGGCAGGGGCAATGAAGACGCATAGTGGGCAGACCGCGCCGCTGACAATTGCTGCTCCGGCTCCTAAGGCGCCAACGCCTACACCGAGTTTGATGCAGTCATTGGCTTCTTTAAGTTTTTCTTCAGTTTCCCGAGTCTGATTAGGGAGGCCGGAATCATTGAGGTTTTCTTTCATGACTCTCATCTAAGCACGAAGTGACAGCCGGACAAGCGAGGAGTAAAAGAACAATAGAGAATAAAATTCGCAAGTTATCGTCCCAAGTTCTTAGAAGAACTAAAAGGAGAGCGCCAATGTTTCAGATTCGAAAAAGCGATGAGCGGGGATACGCCGATCACGGTTGGTTAAAAAGTTACCATACATTTTCCTTCGCCGAATATCACGATCGCAATCATATGGCGTTTCGCACAATCCGAGTGATTAACGAGGACTTTGTCGCACCCGGCAAGGGGTTTGATACGCACCCGCATGCGAATATGGAAATTGTCTCCTATATCGTCTCCGGCAGCCTCGCTCACAAGGACAGTATGGGGAATGTTAAAGCTGTTCATGCCGGAGAGGTGCAAGCCATGACCGCTGGTAGCGGAGTGACGCATAGCGAGTTTAATCCCTCAGAGTCAGAGCCTGTGCACCTACTCCAAATTTGGATTATGCCACGGATAAAGGGGCTGACCCCGAGCTATGCAGAATTAAAGCCCACTGCAGAGCAGAGGAGTAAAGAGTTGTTACTAATTGCCTCTCCGGACGGTCGTGAAGGTAGTGTGTTAATTAACCAAGATGTCGAATTATATCGCGGGAAATTGCCTTCTGGAAAGAAGTTGGGGATAAAGCTGGTTCACGGTGGAAATGCCTGGGTGCAGTTAATTGAGGGTGAACTTGAAGTAAATGGCCAGTTGCTACGTCAGGGAGATGCAGTTGGTGTGCAGGAAGAGGAGAGCCTCTCTCTGGTCGCAAAGACCGATGCGCATTTTTTAGTGTTTGATACCGTTTAGACTTGGATATTTGAATGAAACACTCCTTTATTCCTGGCGCAGCGCTAAGCTGCGCCCTTTTCTTTTCACCAAATCTTGTAAGAGCTGAGACACTATGGAACCTGCCAGCCGAGGTCTCCGACAAGAACTCCGAGGTGACTTTTGAGGTCGATACGACCTTTCATATGGTTCATGGCAAGACCTCCGGTATTCATGGAAAGGTGTGGTTAGAAAATACATCTGACCCGACTTCTATCCGGGGTGAGATGGGCGTGCCGGTAAAGAACTTTTTTACTGACAACTCCTCGCGCGACGAGACACTGAGAGAGTCGATGGCCGAGCCCAAGTTCCCTGAGGTAGCTCTCAAAGTTGAGCGAAGCGAGGGCCTATGTGCTCCAGCTGAACTTCAGACTAAGGAGTCCTGTGAGGGGGTTTTAGTCGGGACATTACAGATTCATGGTGTGAGCCAAGTGTTTAAATTTCCAATTAGTGTTAAGAGAGCTGGCGCTGATTATCAGGTGTCTGGGGAATTTACCTTTCCCTGGACCTCCTTTGGAGTGAAGGACCCATCTATTTTCATCGCCAGAGTGAATAAGAACGTTAAGATAAAATACAAAGTGGAATTGGTAGCGCATGGTTAGGCCGATGGTAAAAATAGAAGGGATCAAAACGGCGCTACCGGAATATTCCTACAGCAGTGAAGAACTAAGAGTCGCAGCCGCGGTTTGGCTTGGTCGAAACTCAGATACACTTAAGCTTTATGAAAGACTTTCTAGCTCTGCCGGAATTACTCGACGAAATTTTATAATACCGGTTAAGGAGATTACTAGACTTAATGGACTGCAGGGGCGGGCTGAGATCTTTGGTCGTGAAGGGGTCAACTTAGGAGCCCAGGCCATCGCCGACCTTTTTACCGAGACCGGTTTTGACCCAGGCTCACTTGAGGCGCTGGTCTTCTCCTCGTGTAGCGTGCCGGTAATTCCCTCAATCGATGCGGGGATGATTGATCAGCTTTCGCTTCCGCGAAACATGCAACGCATCCCCGTTTTCCAACACGGATGTGCCGGCGGTGTTGTAGGGCTTTCAATTGGAAGGCGTCTTGCGGAATCTGGAGCATCGACACTCGTCTCTAGTGTTGAGCTATGTTCACTGGTCTATCAAGGAAAGGATCTCTCCGGGACAAATCTTGTCGGCAGTGCGTTATTTGCCGACGGCGCAGGCGCAATGCTGCTCAATTCGGTTAAGCATGAGTCCGATGCTAAAGGGCATTTGGTGTTAGATACGGCCTCGCATCTTATTCCGAACTCTTCGCAGTTGATGGGATATGACATCCTGGATGACGGCTTCCATCTGCGGCTTAGCCGAGATCTTCCGCAGACTGTAGCGAAAATGCTCCCGGATGTGTTGTATGGCTTCCTCGCTAAGCATAAGCTTAAGCCCGATGATATCTCGCATTGGCTGTTTCATCCGGGTGGGGTGAAAATCTTGAACTTTCTTGAGCAGGATTTAAACCTTCCTCGAAGTAAAACCCATTATGCGTGGGATGTTCTTCAAAGCTGCGGTAACATGTCCTCTGCGACTATCTTCTTCGTGATGGAGAAGTTCATTAACGACAAAGAGTATAAGGATGGTGATTACTCTTTAGTTGTTGGAATTGGCCCAGGGCTTACGCTGGAGGCGAGTTTGCTGCGGTATGTTGAATAGCGCTACTGGATAGCGTTAAGGGAGCCCGATAACGGTCAAAAGCAGCTGTGCAAATATTCCCGAAGCTCCCGGGATACGCGTGCTCGAGTTTACGCACCGTGAAACTATCTTCGGTATCCCGGAGGCCGTGATGCCGCGAAGTATCGTGTGGCTTTGAATCCCTTTTAGCGCCATGTATGTCAGCCGGGTAAACCCGCGCAGTGTGCGCGCCAGGCGTTCACGATCTTTTTCGTAGGTGGACCAGGCGGTGGCCTGGTCTTGGCCCTCACGCAGCACGCTGATTAAAGCCTGTGCCGCAAAAATTCCAGAATGTAGCGCATGGGTCATCCCCATCCCGCCAATCGGGTCTAAAGATTCGACACAATCCCCAACGAGCAGTGTATCGTTGTTAAAACTTGGTCGCCGCATTTTGCCTACGGCACCAAAGCCCAGAATTTCATCCGAGATCTGACCATGAAAACCGGTTTGCTGAGTAATGGATTGAAGTAGATTATCAAGCGGTGGACCCTGCATTAGGGTGCGGATACTTTCCTTATCCCCAAGAACCGAGATGTTTAGTTCGTCTTCTCCTGTGCGCGTTAAAAGAATTTCAAATTTGTCTTTGAGAAAGATTTCGACATTCCTGAAGGGCTTTATGAACTTCCCAGTCATCGGAATCGCCAGCCCGAACCGGGTGCTCTCCGAAACCTCAAACGGAATTTCAAGCCGGGGCGCGAGAAACGAGTTTACCCCGTCGGCGAGCACTAGATAACGGGCTTGTATCTCATGCTCGGGGGTTTTGAGGATGTACCCATCGGGCTCGCGCACAACGGAGCGCACCTGCTCACCGAGAAATATTTGCACTGAGGGGAACCGTCTAGCGCCATTTAGAACGAGCGCATCTAGCAACTCTCGTTTAATACCGATTCCCTTACCCGAGTTATTGACATTGTCGCTCTCAACTCCAGATTCGGCACTTAAGTTTACGCGCTTGCCGTCAATCCAGGCGGCGTAGCCTTGAAAGGTGGCGTGTCTTGTATTTAGCAGGGCAGTTTCTAGCCCTAACTCTCGTATGGCGGCGACACCTCGATTAGACAACCCCTCACCGCAGGCCTTTCTCCGAGGAAATGTCTCCTTGTCGATAAGTGCCACACGAATACCGGCCTCGCCCAGTTTGTTGGCCAAAGCAGCGCCAGAGAGAGAGGCCCCAACGATTGCGACTTCAAATTTATGCATTAAAACCTAACTTGAATAAGTTCTTGTGATTACCAGAGCTTGGACGATTGCATACGCTGGAAACTTCAGTATCTGTGTTAGACCTAGGCATTAATTTAATGGTTGTCGAGGGGATAATGTTGGAAAGCCACCCGCCGGAATCGAACCGGCGACCTACTGATTACGAATCAGTTGCTCTACCAACTGAGCTAGGGCGGCGTAGAATTGCAGGTGCAAAGGATAGCAGGAACGGTACGATGGTTCAATTGCCATGAAAATTTCGATACTGATAATTTATCTTCTCGTATCAGCAGCGTTTGTGAACGCTGACAGATAATAGTTCGGTATTTCTTTACGGCGGACTGCCGGGTGAGCCGGCCCTTGGGCCTGCAGCGTTTATGCACCGAAATAGCGGAATGGAGATACCGGATGCGCCGATTACACACCACTGGCTTGATTCGACGCATATAACCTTTGGAGTAGTTTCCGCTGGTGTTGTGCTGGGAGATGCGAAGCTGGAAGGGTCGATTTTTAACGGGCATGAGCCGGATGAGGACCGTTACGATATTGAAACGGGGGCGCTGGATTCTTACTCCGGAAGAGTCTCCTATAATATTGGCGAGAATTGGTCTGTGCAGAGCAGTTACGGATATTTAGATAGTCCAGAGCAGCTACACCCAGACATAAACACGAAACGGGTTACAGTTTCTGCAACCCACAACTTGCCATTAGACGATGGAAATTTAGCGACAACTCTTGCATGGGGGAGAAACAACAACGATGGCAGCGAGTCGCTAGACGCGTTTCTCCTGGAGTCCTCGCTAGCGCTTAAATCGCATCACACAATCTTCGCTAGACTTGAGAACGTCGAGAAAGATGAATTATTCCCTGAAGACGAGCCCCAGCACGGAGAGGTATTTCGAGTTAGTAAACTTAGTGCGGGGTATATTTATGATATCTTTGATTACAGTCACATCCGCTTTGGTGTCGGCGGTGAAGGCTCTATTTCCCTAATTCCTAGGAGTATTGAACCCGCCTACGGGTCCGATCCACTGTCGTTTTTTATTTTCCTTAGAGCCAAGATAATTTAAGTAAAAAGCACAAAGCCGCTGCGGTTGTAGGTCGTTTAACGCATGACAAAAATCATCTTTAGGGTTTTTGCGACCGTGGTATAACCACCGGCATCTAGAAGTCTCACGTATATTAACTTGTCTATATCGCTCGGAGTGTTTTTGATGAAAATTCGCACCTTAATCTTTTTACAAGTCTTGCTGTGTTTTATCAGTTCATCCGCCTACGCTCAGACAACTTTCAATATTGTCGCAGACAGACGTGTCACAATTCCGACTCTTACGAACAACGACAATCTACTCTTACGGGCGAATTCGGGCAGCTCTTATTGCTGTGATCTTGCTGCAGAAGTCGGCTCAGCTGCATCACCATACTTTAATTCGACTTCGGTATCGGTTACCGATTTTGCTGGAACCACAACTGTCACCGGCCGGTTTTCCGCAGAATCTCCCGAACTTGCAAATGGCCAAGGCCGAGTATGTTTCATCTTGAATCGTAGCTTCGATCAACCACAAGCAACTCTGAATGTAGGTGTGGCTGGCGGCCCGGCAACCAATGCGCAAGCTGAGTGTCGCGAGACGACCCTTTTTGGTGGGTTCAACACGAGCGTAACCGACTTTAACTTTCTTGAAATCTCCAACACGCTGGACTCCACCTCAGCTCTTGCTGCTGCGCGAGAAGTTACATGTTCCGTCACCGCAATTAATACTGTGCCGAACCCTGATACCGTAGCAATCAACCAGCAGACAGTGACAATTGCTGCAGGCTCTCGGTCTGATGTCGATATTCACTCGGCAGCTGGCACCGGCGCGTTTGGTCCGGTTGTCTTGGCCTGTAACGGTGCACCTGGTGCTATTAAAGCGGTGATGAGCCAGTATAACGTTACCAGCACCTCGCCCACACTGGATTTCGCTCCGGTTGCACAGGATGTATTGCAAACTCGCGCATCCCTTGCAGGTCCCGGCGGAAGCTAGTTCGTAGTAATAGCAGTATAGATACGGCTGGGCGCATCTGTGCCCAGCCGTTTTAGTTTAAGGCCTTAGTTTTAAATCTGGACTTTTGAACTGTTGCTTCTTAGCAGTAAATAAGTTCCAAGCCCTAATTCCAACCAGGCATGGAAACTTGAGGTTGTGAGATAAAGCTCTCTAGTCTTGATGGGGAAAACAAAACCCACTCCAATAACACCTAAAGTGAGCGCCACGCATATTAAAACCCCGACGGAGCCAATCTCATCGCGCAAGGGGCGGGAGTTAGTGCTGTTTGGAATTAAGAAAAGCCAGACAATATAATGCACAAGCTGAAAGAAGGCGTAAAAGCGAATCAGCGTCTCCCCTAGAAGCCCCGGAGCTCCTGGGGTGAGCATTTTACTGACCTCGGCCACACCAAAACCAGAGGGCGCGCCAAATATTCCACCGAAGCCTAGATAGCTACCAAAGAGCGCAAGGGAGGCCGTGGCCGTAACAATAAAAATTAATATCAGTCGCTGCTCAGCGCCGGATCTCGCCCCTCTAAAAAGCACAATCCAAATACCAACTGCCAAGACGTTATGAATGTGAACCAAGGTCAGTAGCGTCAGGCGCGGGAATTGTAACAAAGCCCCGGCGGCCAAAAGCAATGCAGCTATCAGGACGGCCTTCAAACCCTCACGTAGTGGCGAGAGCGTAATTCCTGCCCCGA
>CAYMWO010000021.1:0-24050 GCA_964393905.1 uncultured Bdellovibrionales bacterium
CCTCCTTCTGAAATTGGACATCACGTTGCTGCCGCGCTTGTAGGAACATTCTTGGGAATTCTTCTGAGCTACGGTTACATGCAGCCAATCGCTGGGCAGATAGAGTCCATTAATCATGAAACACACGTGCTACTAAATGCCATCCGCGCTGGTGTGGTCTCTTTCGCTGGTGGTGCTCCTCCGGCTGTGGCACTCGAGTTCTCACGTAAGTCTATTGAAAGTACGATGCGTCCGACGGATTCAGAGATGGAACAGATCCAGCAAGACGCGAGGAAAGGCTAACAAGCCCAGATAGGTTGAGATTATGCCTCAGGGCCCCGACGGCAAAACCATTATCATAGTAAAAAAGGTCTCCGGACATGGAGGCCATCACGGCGGTGCGTGGAAGGTGGCATATGCTGACTTCGTAACAGCGATGATGGCGCTTTTCATGGTTCTCTGGTTAGTCAATTCGGCCTCTGTAACTACCCGCGAGAAAATCGCCAGCTACTTCCGCCGGCCTGGTGTATTCGAAATGGGTTCTGGAAACCCAATTGAGCAAGGGGGTGCGGGCATTCTTCCAGATGCGTTTTCGCCACCTCAAGAGGGTAACGCAGAGCAGGATGTTCCAACAAGGCGTACTCATAAGTTGGACACCGAAGGCGGACTAAAGGTTGAAGGATTCTCTGGTGGGCAAAGCGAAGGGGATAAGGGAGAAACACAAGAGAAAATCAATTTTGAACGAGTGGCTAAAGAAATAGATGAGGCTGTAAAGAAAGAGGCCGCTCTAGCCGGGCTACTCGGAAAAATTGACGTTAAAGTCGATCAACGTGGATTACATCTTGAGATCATGGATACTCCGACAGCTTCGATGTTCTCTAGAGGCAGCTCTGCGATATTAGGGGAAGCGGAGATTGAACTTAAGAAAATCTCGAAGATGCTCCTAGAGCTACCAAATCCGATAGATATCGAGGGGCATACCGACGCCACCCCCTTCAAGGGTCAGCGAGGTAGGGTATACGATAACTGGGATCTTTCAACCGATCGTGCCAACGCGGCACGTCGGGTGCTCGTGAGCGTAGGAATGCAAGAGTCTCAAATAGCCCGAGTAATTGGTTATTCATCTCAGCGCCTAAAAGTGAAAGAGAATCCGATGGCGGATTCCAATCGAAGAATTTCAATCTCGATGCGATATACCGATCAGGCTGCCGCAACTCTAAAAGGAGTGGGAGCAGTCGAGACTAAGAGCTTGCCAATTATTCAGCCGAAAGCTGAACCCCTAGCAGTGAATCCAGTGGAGGCAGCTCCACCCTTGTCTCAGCCTGCGCCAGAAGCAAAGCTCGAAGAGCATCAAGCCCAAGTAGCGCCAAACACGCCCTCCGTTGACACATCAGTTGTTCAGTCGGAGCGAGTGGATAATGGGAAGGGGTTGCAAATCGAACTCCAAACAACTCTTCCCGAGGGCGCGGCAGTGAACCAGACTACGGAGGAGGTCACCTCCAGACCTGTTTGGATGGAAAAGGATAAGATCTTCGGAAATGAGAATCCCTTCGCGAAATAGCGGGTTAGTCGGGGCTTTCCCTGACAACTAAACACTTAAAAGCTTCACAATTCCAAATTTACTTTATCTTCGATGAATCCTCGAGAAGCTGAACCCGCTCTTAATTGTCACGGGTAGAAGAGAGATATCCAGGTTTTTTCCAAAGGTTTGACGAGCAATCTGAGCTGAAGTTTGGGCGGGCGTATTGGGTACCGATAAATGGGCGAATATGCGCGCATTTACCGGTACCCAACACGGAGGTTCATCATGACCAGTCTCGAACTGACGATTGCCCAGGTTATGTCTCGATTCGCGTATGCGCTGAGGACGCTCATTGAAATGGGCGCTCTCGAAGATCCGAACTCCGGCGAGCACGTGCGGCAATATCTCGAGGGAAAGGTTCACAAGACGGACCGGGAAATCGTCTTGGGCCTTGCGGCTGAGAGGTTCCCTTGCGCTGAGCTTTGTCTCATCGCTCGGAGCTTCGAGACGCCGCGAGCGGCAGAAGTGCTTCATGATGTCGTTGCCCGCCGATTCGTGGCGGCGACAACATTAAAGGAGCGTTCGGACCTGACTCTTGTCGCACGTGAAGTAACCCGACTCTTTCCGAGTCTCGGTGTCAAGCACGAGCGAGTTTTCGGGCCAACGCGTCAAGTCGCCTAACGGCTAGACGCGGGCAAACGCGAGGGCAATTGATGGCGGCTCAAGGGCCTGTGCCTTAGCCGCCACCAATTGCAGTTAGGTCTTTAACTCTCTTCTCCCATCACTAATTTCTCACTAACCACTGGATTGTATCCCTCTTGGTTGAACTTGTTTACGCCTCATGATAAATGCGGCGTGATTAATAGCTATGTTCACTGAGTTTCTCCATTCGAGGGTTGAATGATGCAAAAGAATTTTGCCGCGATAGCTATCTCCCTGGTGCTCATATTAATGCCTGGTTGTAAGGGCCAGAAAGAGGTCGGTCCAGCCGAAAAAATGGGTGCGCAGTTTGATAAGTCAATCGAAATGCTAGGTGCGCAAGCAAATGAAGCAATGAAAGCGGCCGGCGTTCAGGCCGATGAGGCGATGAAGCAAGTCGAGGCACAAATTAACGCGGCTAGTCCCGAGGCGAAAAAGGCACTCGAAGACGCAAAAATTAAAATGGCAGAAGCGATGGACAAAGCCTCAAAGGACTTTGATGCTGTGGCAGCCGATAGTGCCAAGGCAATTGATGAAGTTCAAGCACAGCTTAACCAAGCACCCTCACAACCAACGGCTTCTAAATAGCCACTGGTTAATTTGGTTTAAACTGGTGGGTAGGCGGTTACTCGACGATCTCTAAAAGGAGATCCCCGTCTAGTACCTCCTGTCCTTGCTCGACGTGAATAGCGCGAATCGTGCCCGAATGTGAGGCAAATATGTTGTTCTCCATTTTCATAGCCTCGACTCTCAAAAGTACATCGCCCTGAACAACTTTGACTCCAACCCTGGCAACTATTTCTAACACCACTCCCGGCATCGGAGCGGCCACAGCGATCGCTCCATCAGAAGTTTTTGCAGCGGTTACCCGCGCCGCCTTAGCGCCAGCGGTCCTGGGCTTGGCGACACCTGTTTTCGTGGAGCCAGTCCCAGACTCTCTGGGAATTTCATCCTGAAATTCCACTGAGTAGCTTCGACCATCGAGATTAAAAACCACGCGATCTCGAGACTGTTCGAGTAGATCGACCTCGTAGCTCTCTCCGTTAAGTAGAAGTCTACGCTTTGCGGCCATTTGCCCCTCCTATTTTACTTAAAGAGCGGCCCCTCTCAGCCGAAATTTCAGCCCTAATGCTCCTTCCAGTCTTGATAATCCGAGTATAGGCAATGCGTCCGTTATTGCCGCCTCCCTGATGATTACTTAAGAGCAACGCTGCCGCTATGGCCTGAATAATCATCTGGGGCACTTCACTAGTGCCACTTTTTGATTCAGTTTTATTGATGTTTTTTCCCACAGACCTTTGGCCGCCGTTTAGATGTGATAACTACAGGGGAATATTGCCGTGCTTGCGAGCAGGATTCTTCTGCGACTTAGTTTCCAACATTTCAAGGGCCCGAATTAAATGCAGTCGTGTGTCCGCGGGCTCAATAACCGCATCGATGTATCCAAGCGAGGCTACTGTCCATGGATTAGCAAACTGCTGTCTATATTCCTCTACCAGTTCCTTGTGTCGTGCTTGAGGGTTTTCGGCCTTCGCGAGCTCGTTACGAAAAATAATATTTACCGCTGCATCGGGCCCCATCACAGCGACCTCAGCAGACGGGTAGGCAAAGTTGATATCGCCGCGAATATGCTTAGAACTCATGACGTCATAGGCACCGCCGTAGGCTTTGCGTGTGATAACAGTAATTTTAGGAACAGTGGCTTCCGCGTAGGCATATAAAAGCTTTGCCCCATGCCGAATGATGCCACCGAACTCCTGCTTGGTTCCGGGAAGAAAACCTGGAACATCAACGAATGTGACTAGTGGAATGTTAAACGCATCGCAGAACCGCACGAATCTGGCAGCCTTAACACTAGCATCTATATCTAAACAGCCTGCAAGAAACTGCGGCTGGTTTCCAACAATTCCTACGCTTCCGCCATTAAGCCTAGCAAAGCCCACCACGATATTTCGTGCGAAACCACTTTGAACCTCACAAAAATCGCCGTTATCTACGACGTGATGAATCACATCGTGCATATCATATGGCAGGTTGGGATTCTCGGGGACGAGGGAATTTAACGCGATCTCTGCACGTTCGGCCGAATCTGTCACAGCAATGCGAGGAGCGGCCTCCCGATTATTCTGAGGTATAAAACTGAGTAACTTTCGAATCTGTTGAAAGCACTCATCTTCACCCTCTGCCAAAAAATGCGCGACCCCACTTTGTTCGTTGTGAGTATGGGCTCCGCCGAGTTCTTCCTTTGTTACTACCTCTTTAGTTACTGCCTTAATGACTTCAGGACCGGTAATAAACATATAGCTGGTTTTATCCGTCATTAAGACAAAATCAGTAATCGCAGGCGAGTATACTGCACCACCAGCGCAGGGTCCTAAGATTGCGGATATTTGCGGCACAACTCCAGAAGAGAGAACATTTCTGAGAAAAATATCGGCATAGCCTGCGAGGCTCTGAACTCCCTCTTGTATCCGAGCTCCGCCGCTATCATTGAGTCCGATAACGGGGCAACCCATATCCATCGCCATATCCATGATTTTGGTAATCTTCTTGGCATAAGTCTCTGAGAGTGAGCCGCCGAACACCGTGAAGTCTTGGGCAAACAAAAAGACCTGTCTTCCATCTATAAGTGCATGCCCTGTGATAACACCGTCTCCTAAGTAAATCTCCTTCTCCAATCCGAAATTAGTGGAGCGATGGGTAACAAACTTATCAAGCTCAACAAAACTTCCGGGGTCAACAAGTCGAGCGACTCTTTCCCGGGCGGTTAGCTTACCCCGTTCACGTTGAGCCTCTAGCCGGGCCTTTCCACCGCCCAACTCAGCCTCAGAGTGCTTACGCCGTAATTCAGCGATTCTTCTGGAAGACAATTCTAAACTCCTTATTCGTCCTTGGTGTGAACCTCGAGGATTTGTTATAGAAGATAGCATTAACCTGCGACAAGCTATTTCAAACCGCAAATTATGATGTCCGAAAAGAAACCCTCAGTAAAGGCGCTTGGTGAGAAAATCAAACAGGCGACCGCGGCTTGGGAGTCAAATAAGCTCAATTCTGCAATAACCAAATCTGGTCTACGCGCCCGGTCCTTTTCCACAACTTCCGCGATAGAATTGCGCGGTATTTACGGCCCAACTTCCAAGACCCTCTCGGAGGAGAACTATTTGGCTGAGGTTGGGTTCCCAGGAGAGTTTCCCTTTACACGCGGTGTGCAGCCGACCATGTATCGGGGACGGCTTTGGACAATGCGCCAGTATGCTGGATTTGGGACTGCTGAAGAGACGAATAAGCGCTATCAGTACCTCCTGTCTCAGGGGACAACAGGATTAAGCGTTGCCTTTGATCTTCCCACTCAGATGGGACGTGATTCTGATGATAGTCTCAGTCGTGGTGAAGTTGGGAGAGTGGGGGTTGCTATCGATTCCATCGAAGACATGGATCGACTATTCAGCTCAATTCCCTTGGACCGGGTTTCAACGAGTATGACCATTAACGCTACGGCACATGTTCTGCTCGCTCTTTATATAATGCTGGCGAAGCGCAGGGGAATTTCTTGGGAAAAGCTCAACGGCACAATACAGAATGATATTCTTAAAGAATATATGGCACGAGGAACATATATTTATCCGCCGAAACCCTCCTTGAAAATTGTCACTGATATATTTGAATTCTGTCGGGACAATGTTCCAAATTGGAACACTATTAGCATTTCGGGATACCACATTCGAGAGGCCGGTTCGAGCGCAGTTCAAGAATTGGCCTTTACCTTGGCAGATGGCATTGCCTATGTCGAGTCTGCGATTGGTCGCGGGTTAGCTGTGGACTCATTTGCACCTCGATTGGCTTTTTTCTTCAACTGCCATAACAATTTTCTTGAGGAGGTAGCAAAGTTTCGCGCCGCAAGACGGATGTGGGCTAAAATTATGCGTGAGCGCTTTAAGGCGCAAGATGAGCGCTCACTGATGCTGCGATTCCATACACAAACAGCGGGTTCGACCCTCACCGCTCAACAGCCACGAGTAAATATTGTCAGGACCGCGCTCCAGGCGCTTGCAGCAGTAATGGGAGGCACACAATCTCTACATACCAACGCATTTGACGAGGCACTATGTTTACCGACCGAAGAGTCTGCTTTGCTAGCCTTGCGTACTCAGCAAGTGATTGCCTCTGAAAGTGGGGTAGGGGAGGTGGTTGATCCGTTTGGAGGTAGCTATGTGGTTGAAGAGCTGACGGATGAGATTGAACGCCGCGCCTGGGAGTATATCGAAAAAATTGACTCGCTCGGGGGAATGGTTAAGGCGATTGAAGTGGGATTTCCTCAGTCAGAAATTGAAGATGCGGCTTTTCAATATCAGCGTGGGATTGACGCTAAGGAGATTGAGATTGTTGGAGTAAATGTTTGTCAGAGCGCAAATTCCGCCGGGGATGAGCGCATCGAATTGCTTAAAGTCGACCCTCAACTAGAACGAACGCAGGTGGAAAAATTGCAATCGTTACGTTTGCGTCGAGACAATGCTAAGGTTAATGCCGCGTTGCTTAAACTTAAGTCAGACGCTGAAGCCGGGGTAAATATCATGCCAGCCATTTGTGAAGCAGTTGAGCATTTAGCCACGCTGGGGGAGATCTCTAATATCCTTAGAGACTGTTTTGGACGCCATGCCCCTTAACGCGAGAGTAATTAAACCAGCGATATTTACTGAAATATTAAGTCGTTATCTATTCCACTAAAAATCCTGCTTTATTTCTTGTACTTAAATCGGTAATGATGAGCCTCAAGGAGTTTGCGCGCTATGAAGAAAAAAGAACTCGATCGCTTTCGCAAGCTATTGCTTCTCGAACGTCAAGCTATTCTCCAGCATATGGGAGATTTAGAAGGTCTTTCCAATTCTGCTTTAGATCAGGGCGGAGGAGATGAGGTAGACATTGCATCTCTTGAGATTTCCCAGACTGCGATACAGCGGCTTGGAAACAGGGAAAAAAATCTTCTGAAGAAAATTGAGCTGGCGCTCAATAAAATAGATAGCGGAGAGTATGGAGTTTGCGAGGGATGCGGCGAAGATATCGCAATTCCTCGCCTTGAGGCTCGTCCGGTAGCCCAGTTCTGTATCGATTGTAAAACCGAGCAAGAGCAGAATGAACGACGCTACAGCGAAGAGCAAAATGATGCTGATGAAACTTCTGATGCCGACGAGCTAGAAGATACGGGCACCTGATAACACCATTAGCTATCTCAAGCGTCCTTGGTTCCCCTTTCAATTATCAATGCAATTGCCCACGAATTTGGCTTTGTGGTTTGCGGCTATTTGCCTGAGAAAGTAGTCACTAAGTCCCTTAGTGCTGATGTTATAGCATTAGCTAACTGGCAAGGTTTAGGATTTGCCGGTCAAATGGGTTACATGGAACGCCGACCGGAGCTCTTTGCGGAACTTCATACATTTCTGCCGGAAGTCCGAAGCGTTTTAACCCTTTTGGTCTCCTATAATCTTAGGCCGCAATCACTTACAGCTCACTCCAAAGCTCCAAAAGGCTATGGCCGAGTGGCTCGCTATGCATGGGGGAGAGATTATCACAGGGTGCTAAAGAAACGACTGAAAGGGTTTTTGAAGGCTGTTGAAGAGAGGACAGGAAGGGGACCTATAAACTATCGCATCTTTACAGATGCGGTACCGCTACTTGAAAGGGCGTTGGGGAGGGAGTCAGGGTTAGGTTTTATTGGTAAGAATACGCTTCTTATTAGGCCTGGAATTGGATCGTTTACTTTTATAGCTGAGCTATTATGGGATCTAGAGTGTCAAGTGGATCTTGAAGACACAAAACCGATTGGCACGCAGTCAGGTTGTGGAACTTGCCAGCGATGTATAGACCAGTGCCCAACGGAAGCGATCTTAGCTCCTCACAGGCTAGATGCGCGTAAGTGCATCTCTTATCTTACAATTGAGAAGCATGGACTCCACTCTGATTGGGAAAGATCTGCGCTGGGAGATTGGGTTTTTGGTTGCGATATTTGCCAAGATGTTTGTCCCTATAACCATAAAGGTGTGCAACCTGGGAAAATTCAAGAATTTTCTCCCGAAAATGGAGAAGGAGAATTTTTGGAATTGCGAGGACTACTGAAAATCAGTTCGGTCGAGGAGTTTCGTGCAAGATTCCAAGGGACGGCGATTATGAGAGCTGGAAGAGACCGCCTCCTAAGAAATGCGATATCGGTTTCAATAAATTCGAATTTCGACGGGATAGTCCCCGAACTGAGACTGCTATCACAGAACGACCCTTCTCTTACCCTCCGCCTGGCTGCTGAGCAGGGCTTGAAGCATTTCGCTTAATCCACTTGACTGTTTTGGGTCGTCTTGGGGTAAACTGCCCGGGCTACGCAATTTAAGGGTAGAGCGCTCGTTAGTAAAAAACTAAGATGGGAAGAGTCCTCAGATGAAGAACCGCAATTTTAACTTTCAGTTTCCCTTACTTTTTATTTTACTTTTCTTTTTATCTGGATGTTCCTCTTCTGTACATTCAATAGTACCCGTACCAAAAATCCCCCCGGCAGTTAAGAAGAACGCCATGGGAACAATTCCTGGCCACCCCGTGGTCTTTGTTGATCAGATCAAAGATGCTCGCAGTGTGAATTATTTTGTTGATAATCGTGGGAGCTACAGTAGTGCCGCTGGGGATCTTACGCTGTCTGTAAGTGAAGGACTTAAGCAGGCTTTGAAAGATACAGGGTTTGAATTGGAGGAATCCGCTCCTGTGATTGTGACAGGTGAAATTCGTGATTGGGTAGCGACTCTCGGTCGAGGGGGTGTCAGTTCTCGTGCTAAGCTTTATATCGAGGTTTACGATCCTGCTAATAAGAAGATCTATTCGGGAACATATGAGGGGTTTTCTGATTTCGATAACCCATCGATTAATACAGAGGACGTTACTCAAAGCCTAGGGACCGCGATGGCCGAAACTATTTCTCAGGTGCTTGGCGATCAGAAACTTTTAGGGCTACTCTCAAGTTTTTAGTGAACGGCTTGCCCAAGTGTGTTCTTCGCGCGATTAATTGAAATTTGAATCGCACTTCTTAGCCTCTCAACGCTTATTGGTTTGGATATGTATTCAGCGCTTTGCGATTGAGCCCTTTCAAAGTCACTGCTTGAAGGCGATCCCGTCGCCAGGACTACTCCGATCTCTGGATTTTTATTTCGTGCAATTGCGGCAATACCAAATCCATCTGTGCCATCTAAAGCCACATCGCAAACAATTGCGTCAAATCCAATGCGGTTAAGATAAGCAAGAGCCTGGCGTGCATCCGGGGCGAGGAAGACCTCAACTCCCGTTTCAGAAAAGATCTTCTCAAAAATATCCAGGACTAAAGGTTCGTCGTCAACAATTAGCACTCTGGTTCCCTGAATCATCGTGGTCGAGCCTCAAAATTATGAAGTTAATCGATTGCAAGTCACGAGTACATTTTATCCTCTGGCGCGGGTGTAGAATAGCTTACACTTCCCGAGTAATGTGCTAGCAAACTATCCTGCAAATTTACAGGGTGTTATCTAGAATTTGATTAAGATCGAGCTAGCTTTTGCCTATGCTTTTTGCGCTAAGTTGTTTTAACTCTTCGGTAGCAACAATTTGTTCGGCGAGAGATTCAACCGCAAGAGACTGGAACTCCTGAATACCAACAAATACATCTTTGAGATGCACGCTAAGAAGTGGCCAGGTGAGGCGCTTAATAAAAACGATTATGGGGCCAATTAGCTTTCTGTGTGAAGAGATTTCATTTGCGGGCTTTAGGCTAGACTGAGAAAGAGAGCACAGCGCCCTTAGGCGATTAGTGTGATCTTCGCCAAGATAGAACCCATCATAGAACAGGCGCTTAGAAAGCTCAGAAACTCGCAATATTTCTTCTTGAGAATAAGATGGACTGGTTTTTAGCCTAGAAGAAAGTGCCTCAAGCGCATGGCGCTCAAGGGAAAGTGATTCGGGCGAAAGGAAGTTATTTTCAACGCTACTCACTTATTAAATTTCCTAAAATGATTCTCTCAAGGGTTCGACAGCGTCCTCAAATGAGTAAATGCGACTTCGGTGAAGGATCTGGGTAGCTAATACCGTGCTATTTCGCAAGTTTTCCTGAAATCACCGAAATCTAAATTATTCCTTTACTGTTTTGAATGACACCAATATCAAGCTTTGATTTGGTTCCTACAACAATCGGACATCGCTAATATGCTGTAATCGCTCAGGAAAAAAGCATTCCGGCCATAGAAATCAATAACCTAGCAATTAAATAAAATAGTGCTCAAGGGAGGATCTGGTGGCGACGATATACACCTTACAAGTTGTTTGAGTTGTAATAGTTGTTTTGTGCTGTTTGGTGTTTTGACCCGGATGTTCGGGGCAAAGTCTGTAAAAGGACCGTGGCCAATGAGGGCCTAGACACTGGGGAGCCAACTTTCAAGGAGGAAAGCGAAGATGTCCATTACCATTAATACCAATATTGCCTCGCTAAACGCTCAGAGACGTTTAGGGCAATCAACGGGCCAACTACAAAAAACCTACGAAAGGTTGTCTTCCGGTTTGCGAATTGTTCGCGCATCGGATGACGCAGCTGGTCTCGCGATCGCCGATTCGTTAAAAGCGGATCAGAAAATTGCCGGAGTCGCGATCAGAAACGCGAACGACGGTGTTTCTCTAATCTCCATCTCTGATGGTGCGCTTAGTGAGATCGGCAACGTTTTGTCTCGTATGGCTGAGTTGGCTGAGCAATCGGCTAACGGCGTTCTCTCTACTACACAGCGTTCTGCGCTGGGTTCTGAGTTCACCGCTCTGTCGTCCGAAATTGAGCGTATCGCTGTAACTACTGAGTTTAACGGGCTAAAACTGCTATCTGGAGGGGACACTGTATCTCTTCAGATTGGTTTTAACTCGCAAGCCACTTCACAGATCAGTTTCTCCGGTGTTCAGGGAACGCTTGCGTCCCTTGGGCTCGCTGCTACTGGGTCTTCAGCACTAATCTACTCGCTGAATGATACCACTACAGCTGACGGACAGCTGGCTGCACGAAATGCGCTAGACGCAGTAAGAGGAGCTATCGCTTCGTTGACTACTAACCGAGGAACTTTAGGTGCCGCGGAGAGTCGACTAGGAGTAACTCTGAATAACCTACAAGTTGCACGTGAGAACTTCGCGTCAGCAGAAAGCCAGATTCGTGACGTTGACGTTGCGGCCGAGGCAGCTAACCTGACTCGATTGAATATCTTGCAACAGGCTGGTGCTGCAGTTCTTGCTCAGGCAAACCAACAGCCTGCACTTGCTCTTGCCCTTCTCGGTTAAGGGTCGAACTGATAACCGGACCGGAGTGGGCGGATAAAATTGCCCACTCCGGTCAGACCCTAAGGGGTCGCGCTAAAGCGGCCGATTATCAGTGGATTTTGGCTTTAAGTAGTACCCGCGGTCCATTAGGCGTACCGCAAGTAAGTAGTAAAAGCTCTGTAGTAAATGATCTGTAGTTAAGTAGTTTTTCCGTAGTACCCCGAACCAAGTTGAGCTGTAGGGAGGCTTGGTTCGGGGGTTGTTCCTGGCCAATAAAAAAAAATAACATTTTCTAAAAAAAGTGTTCAAGCTTTTTAACCAGCCAGTCGATTCCTAATTTACAAGTCGTAAACGTGTTTCTTCTTAACACGTATTTCAAGCCGTAGAAGTAATCCGTAAAGCCGTAAGTTTCGCTCACACCGAAACCTCGTTCTAGCAGTTAGCGTCCCTTATTCTAAAGATGGAATAAACCGACGCGGAAAGATTGCTGTAGCAGTTAATAATAAATTTAGAGGGAAGGCTGGATCTGTCTGGGAGGCAGTTCTAATTGACCTAAGCTCTATCAGGGATCATTAACGTTTCAGGGAGGAATAATCATGTCACTTACTATTAATACCAATATTGCTTCGCTTAATGCGCAGCGACGTTTGGGTAACTCGACTCTATCTTTACAGCGCACATTTGAACGGTTGTCTTCAGGACTGCGAATTGTTCGTGCTTCTGACGACGCAGCTGGACTAGCCATTGCCGAATCGCTTCGGGCGGATCAGAGAATTGCCTCTGTCGCTATCCGAAACGCAAATGACGGTATTTCGCTAATTACTATATCCGACGGTGCGCTAAGCGAAATGGGTAACGTTCTTTCTCGTATGGCGGAGCTTTCAGAGCAGTCTGCCAACGGCGTGCTTTCCTCAACTCAGCGTTCAGCACTGGATGCAGAGTTTAAGGCACTAGGCTCGGAAATCGAGCGTATCGCTGTAACGACAGAATTTAACGGCCTCAAACTTTTGTCTGGAGGAGACACGGTCTCGCTACAGATTGGTTTTAACTCGCAGACGGTATCACAGATCAGCTACTCGGGTGTGGATGGCACGCTTGCCGCGCTAGGTCTGGCACCTACCGGGGCATCGCAGCTAATTTTTTCGCTAAATGACACGTCAACTGCGCTTGGCCAAGCAGCTGCCAGAAGCGCACTCGACGCGGTCCGTGGTGCGATTTCCTCACTGACTTCAAACCGGGGAACTCTGGGCGCGGCTGAAAGCCGACTCCGGGTGACCATCACCAACCTACAGGTTGCGCGAGAGAACTTTGCCGCAGCAGAAAGCCAAATCCGCGACGTGGATGTGGCGAGCGAGGCGGCAGAGCTTACTCGGCTCAACATTCTGCAACAGGCAGGTGCCGCAGTGTTAGCACAGGCTAACCAGCAGCCAGCACTAGCGCTGTCACTCTTAGGATAATCTTAAAATTCATCCGGAACCAACTGCTTAACGTAGTTGGTTCCGGACTTTAAAGCAGTCGAGCAATAGTCACCATTCATTCTGGTGGTGCTCGATGGATTTCGTTTTCCCTGTAACGAGCGAGAGGAGCGCGCCTCCTCCACGCAATATGAGTAGTATTGACAGTAGTAACTCCCTACCCTGAGATCTTGTTGTTCGAGATCTCAGGGTCTTTTGTTTTTTAGGGCAATTCTTAAGTTGGTAGTTCGCGCAAGAAAATCCGATTTAGCAATAACTTTTTTCTCAAGAAAAAATCACTCGCAGTCGACTTACAAAATACAAGCCGTAAGGTGCGCAATTCTAAGCACCGTAGTTTCTAGCCGTAGCAGTAAAATCAAAAGCAGTGGCAGTAGCAGTAAAGCGCTCCTTTCCAATCAAACAGGGAAAAAGATTGGGAAGTACGCAAATCGACCTACGCAGTAAAGCTGTTTCCTTAGTGGTAATCGGGCAGATGTTAGGGAGACGTCGCCGAGCACAAGGTTTTTGTTAACGTGCAAAGAAATTCCAGGGAGGAATTGCCATGTCTCTTACTATTAATACCAATATCGCCTCGCTCAACGCGCAGCGTCGATTAGGTAATTCGACTCTTTCATTACAGCGAACATTTGAAAAGCTATCTTCGGGTCTACGAATTGTGCGGGCCTCCGATGACGCGGCCGGTCTAGCAATTGCTGACTCGCTTCGCGCAGATCAAAGAATTGCCTCAGTTGCTATCCGAAACGCGAATGACGGTATTTCGCTAATCTCCATCTCAGATGGTGCGCTTAGTGAAATGGGTAGTGTAATTTCGCGAATGGGTGAGCTCGCTGAGCAATCATCTAACGGTGTGCTTTCCTCAACTCAACGCTCGGCACTTGATGCGGAGTTTAAGGCACTGGGCTCGGAAATTGAGCGTATCGCTGTCACTACAGAATTCAACGGGTTAAAGCTATTATCAGGTGGCGATATAATCTCGTTACAGATTGGATTCAATTCCTCTACAAACTCCCAGATAAGTTATTCTGGTGTTCAGGGGACCCTCGCCTCTCTCGGATTGGCCGCCGACGGCTCATCGGCTCTGATTTATTCACTCAATGATACGACAACCGCTCTTGGGCAAGCTTCAGCTCGAAGTGCACTAGATGCTGTCAGGGGGGCAATCTCCTCCTTGACTACCAACCGAGGAACTCTTGGTGCGGCTGAGAGTCGGTTGAGTGTTACAATTACCAACCTGCAGGTGGCTAGAGAAAACTTTGCCTCTGCAGAAAGCCAGATTCGCGACGTGGATGTTGCGAGTGAAGCGGCAGAGCTCACTAGGTTAAACATTTTGCAACAGGCGGGAGCTGCGGTACTAGCTCAGGCTAACCAACAGCCAGCCCTAGCGCTATCTCTCTTAGGATAATAACGCGAATGTAGTTGAGCGCGTCCGTCCGGAGGGGGTCCAGACAAGGAAGTTTGGTCCCCCTCATTTTTTCTTCATTCCAAGATTATTCTTGCCGCCCCTCGGGCCGTGATTTGGCCCACAAAAGCCCACTATTTCGAGATATGGTTCCGATGGATTTAATGCAGTTTTTTTGCTAAAACCCATCATTCGTTCGTTATCACTTCTGGTAATGTTTAACGACCGAATGAGAGCCTTTATTTTGCTCCCTTGTTTTAGATAAGGGGAATTTTCGATGGTGAGCCGATTAGGAGAGTCCATGATGGAGAGTAGTAAGAGAAAGCCAGATGTGGAAGCCATCATGGCCCGGATTCGTCGACAGGTAAAATCTGATATCAGTTCGGAGAAGTCTTCGACAAAACCCTACATCAGTCCCACGACCCCTTTTTCAGATGGCACTGCCTCACCGCTTTTATATTCAGAAGAGCTAAATTTTTTAAATGCGAATTGGCATAATTGGAATAGAAAGACCGACATTACCTCACACCGTAAGATCCTCGGACCAGTAATTGTTCGCCTAAAGAGATTTCTTGCAGATATCGCCTGGAATTATCTTCTTAAAGATTACTTTGAGAACGAACGTCGATTTCAAATGAATCTGGTTCGGCACCTTAACTCAAGTGCAAGATACATCGATGCTCGGGACTCCCGAATCTTTTGGCAGCTCGTGAATAAGCTTGATAATGATGTTAAGGCTATCAACGAGCGGACGGATAAATTATTTGATGAGCTTTTTGCACAGTCGAAGCAAGACCAAGGGGATTTTCTCAGTCGGGTGGAACAACTCGAGTCTGATCGCAATATGCTGGCAGAGATCGCAGATAGAACGCACCAAGATGTAGTGCAGATTGACGGGGTACTTCGGGGAATTGAGAATAACCTGGGGTTAATTACCGGGGCCAGAGACAGTGGAGAAGAGCGTGAAGGCTCTGAATCAAATGGCGTTCCACAGGAGATTTTTAAAGGAGCACGCAGCACGAGTCGTCGGCTCCCACTGAATTATTTTCTTCTCCAGAATCGATTTCAGGGTCCTGAGGAGGGAACTAAAGAGGATTTACAAGAGCTATTAAAATTTTTCTCAAGCGACCTCGCTGTCGAAAAAGGAACTGTGGTGCAGCTGGGGTGTGGACGTGGAGAGTTTCTCGAGTTGCTAGCCGGTGCTGGAGTCCGAGCATTTGGTGTGGATGCTGATGAGGCAATGACTCTAATTTGCCGTGACAAGGGGTTAAGCGTTGCGCACGATGAGGGGCTTAACTATTTAAAGCAACTCACAGATGGTACGCTCGGCGGGCTTGTAGCTCGACACTATCTTCCGCGTCTTGATCGAGGACAGATTATTGAGCTTATTGCTGTTGCCGCGCGAAAAGTTAGGCCAGGTGGAAAGGTTATCTTCGAGGCGAGTAACCCACAGTCTTTTACAGCACTCTCGTCGAAGTTCTTCCGCGACCCCTCAAACCAATGGCCACTCCATCCCGAGACCCTACGTTTCATGATGGAGAGTAATGGGATAAAAGTCGAACAGATTGTTTTCAGTTCGCCCGTGTTGGAAGAAAACAGTTTGCGGCCTGTAACTATTTCTCCACTCCTCCCACCAGCCTGGCAACAGACTTTTAAGGGTATAAACGAAAATATCGCCCGTTTAAATGAGGTATTATTTGGTAATCAAAGTTATATTATTGTCGGGGTGTCTCAGCACAAAGTAACCCGGCCAGGGTCTGGCCGTTCAGGGGAGGCAACTCAGCGAGATTTTTATCCTCATGAGGATGAGATTCAGGATTCAGTCGACTTTCTACCGCGGGAAGAGATCTCGTAAGTTGGTGCCTAGATGAACGTTTTCAAAACCAAACCAAATATTATTATCACATCAGCATCTGTTCCGTTTACGCGTGGTGGCGCTGAGATTCTAGTTGAAAGCCTACGTCGCGAACTAGAGGTTCGTGGATTCAATGCAGACATAGTTCAGCTCCCGTTTAGTGGTCAGCCCAAAGAAAGCCTAGTGAAGCAGATTATGCTCTGGCGCTCGCTTGAACTTAAAGCATTTAGCGGGAAGAAGGTCGATTTAGTGATTGCGACAAAGTTTCCATCTTACATGGTCAATCATCCATGTAAGAGTCTTTGGTTGGTTCATCAGCACCGCCAGCTCTACGATCTCTATGGGACTCGTTATGGAGACTTAGACAACTCCACCGAGGATGAGGCTCTGCGCCGCATGCTTTCATCAGCGGATATTGTTGCGTTAAAAGAGTGTCAGGCGCTTTACACAATCTCTGCCAATGTTTCTGCTCGGCTAAACAAGTACACGGGGATCGTAGGGCCCTCTTTATCCCCACCTCTGCCCCTTGCAAACCGGTATCGCAGTGAAGCTCCGGACGATTTTATTCTCTCTGTAGGTCGTATCTGTAGCATCAAAAGGGTGGATATGATTGTCAGAGCGCTTCCAGAAATCCACGAAAGACTAAAATTGAAAATTGTAGGCGTCTCTGATGAGCCGGCAATTGACTCCTATCTCAAGAGTGAAATTGATAAACACCACCTCTGGCATCGAGTGGAATTTCTTGGGCGGGTGGATGACGAAACCCTACTCGAGCTGTACGCTCGCGCGTTTGCAGTTTATTATGCTCCGTTTGATGAAGATTACGGATATGTCACGTTAGAGTCCCTTGCTAGCGGAAGGCCTGTTGTGACGGCCACTGACAGTGGCGGAACATTGGAATTTATTCAAGATGACTTTAACGGTTTGGTTGTAGCCCCTGACGAAAGGTCGCTGGCTTTAGCCTTTAATCGACTTTATGAAGATTCCGAGCTCTATCAACGACTCTCTTCCAATGCTAAAGAAAGCTTTCAGACAAGTTCTTGGGATGCAGTAATTGAAGCACTAACTTCACCTTTAAAATTACAAGAGCCTGTACCACTGGAATCATCTAGGCCGTTAGAATCAACTATCACACCTTGGCTCAATAATGCTTAAGCCGATCAACAAAGTACTAGTTTGTAACCGTGGAGAAATTGCAACGCGGGTGTTTCGGGCCTGCACCGAGCTAGGAATACGCACGGTTGCGATTTATAGCTATGAAGATAGATTTTCGCTCCATCGGTATAAGGCTGACGAGGCATATCAAGTTGGCAAGGAAGGCTCTCCCGTTTCCAGCTATCTTAATGTTGAAGAGATAATAGCTCTCGCAAAGAGCGCTGGGGTTGACGCTATTCATCCAGGTTACGGATTCCTCTCAGAACGGGTGGAGTTGCGTGAAGTTGCTCAAGCTGCCGGTATTACTTTTGTTGGACCTGATGTTGATACTTTAAGGGTTGCTGGAGATAAGGTAAGAACTCGCGCCCTAGCTGCGAAATTAGGCATTCCGACAATTCCGGGTAGTGAGGCTTTGGAATCCTCCGAGCAGGCCCAGACTTTTGCCGATAAGGTCGGTTATCCTGTCATGCTCAAAGCGGCCCATGGAGGGGGCGGGCGGGGGATGCGGATTGTTCGTAATAATAGCGATTTCTTGCAGGCCTTTAACGCTGCGCAAGGTGAAGCTAAGGCTGCTTTTGGGAAGGGCGACGTTTTTATTGAGAAATATGTTTCGCGCCCAAAACATATTGAAGTGCAACTTTTAGGAGATGGCACAGGAGAGGTTGTGCATCTTTTCGAGCGCGACTGTTCGGTGCAGCGACGGCACCAAAAAGTTATCGAGTTTGCTCCAGCAATTACACTACTAGACTTGCAGCGCGAGGAATTATTTGGCTATGCCCTACGGCTTGGACGGGAGTTAAAACTTCTTTCTGCCGCAACCGCTGAGTTCCTCGTGGCAGAAGATGGTAAAATCTACTTTATTGAGATTAATCCCCGAATTCAGGTTGAGCACACGGTAACTGAAGAAGTCACTGGTGTGGATTTAGTCCAGGCACAGATAAAGATTGCTACCGGAGAGACTCTAGAGGGCTTGGGTCTTGAGCAAGATAACATTCATCTTCACGGTGTTGCCATCCAGTGTCGTATAACAACGGAAGATCCAGCTGATGATTTTAAGCCCGATCACGGTAAGCTGGTTGCATATCGTGCCGCAGGAGGTTTCGGTATTCGCTTGGATTCCGGCAGCGCGTTTGCCGGAGGTTGGGTTTCTCCCTTTTATGACTCGCTATTAGTTAAGGTTATCGCGCGCGGTCGCACTATGATTGAGGCCGCTCACCGATTGGATCGTTGTCTACGGGAATTTCGAATCCGCGGTGTAAAGACGAATATCGCCTTTCTCGAAAATTTGATTAATCATGGGGAATTCCTGGCGGGGAAGTGTCGCACCACTTTTCTCGAAGAACATCCGGAATTGTTTCAATTTTCCAGACGTCGAGATCGAGCCAATAGGCTACTGCGTTTTTTGGCTGATGTGACGGTAAATGGACATGAACCACACGGACCATTAAAGCGGCCGGACCATTTAAGAAAACCCTTAATTCCTCGAGTAGAATTTGTTCGAGGGATTTCGCAGGCGGGGGAAAGCCGGCCGCCACTGGGATGGCGCGATAGGTTATTGAAGTTGGGAGTTAAGGATTTTGTTGTGGAAGTTCGTAACGAAAAGCGCCTTTTAGTGACTGATACAACTTTTCGTGACGCCCACCAGTCTCTTCTTGCAACTCGGCTTAGAACTTTTGACATGCTGAAGGTCGCGGACGCAATTGCCTACAATGCTCCCGAGCTGTTTTCATTGGAGATGTGGGGTGGAGCGACTTTTGACGTGGCTTTGCGCTTCCTACGTGAAGACCCATGGGAAAGGCTAACAGAGTTGAGGGAGAGGATACCGAACATCCTGTTTCAGCTTCTTCTGCGTGGCGCAAATGGGGTGGGTTATAAAACCTATCCGGATAATGTTATTAAGCGTTTTGTCCGAGAGGCGAAAGATGCAGGAATGGATATTTTCCGCATCTTCGACTGTTTTAATAATCTTGAACGAATGGAGTCAGCAATTATTGCCACCAAGGAGGCAGGAGCAATCGCTCAAGTGGCAATCTGTTACACCGGGGACCTGCTCACAGAGGAGACTGTTAAAAGGAAGCAAGGCCAATCCAAATTCGATTTAAGCTACTACCTTCGTCTCGCAGAAGAATTTACAAAGGCAGGCGCGGATATGTTGGCAATTAAGGATATGGCGGGATTGCTTCGTCCTTATTCTGCTGAGCTCCTAGTGCGTGAACTTAGAAAGGTCACAGATGTTCCCATTCATTTTCATACGCACGATACTGCCGGGGTGCAGAGCGCAAGTTATTTGAAAGCAGCAGAGGCCGGAGTCGATATAGTGGACTGCGCCTTTTCTTCTATGTCGGGAACGACCAGCCAGCCGCCATTAGAGGGACTAGTGGCAGCTCTGGAAAATACGGAGCGTGATACCGGCTTGAGTTTAGAGGCGCTTAATCCATTTAGCACTTATTGGGAGACTGTTAGAGGATATTACGGGGCATTTGAGAGTGATTTACGCTCAGCAACCGGAGAAGTTTACGTTAACGAGATTCCCGGGGGCCAGTACTCAAACTTTAGACCGCAGGCCGAGAGCTTGGGATTAGGGGACCGTTGGGCGGAACTTAAGCAGGCCTACACCGATGTAGATAAGTTACTTGGGGGTGTGATTAAGGTTACTCCCAGCTCAAAGGTGGTGGGCGACTTAGCGCTTTTTATGGTGGCGAATAATTTATCTGCTGAAGATGTCAAGCGTCGTGCCTCAGAGCTGGATTTTCCTGCAAGTGTTATCGAACTGTTCGAGGGAGAGCTTGGAATACCTTACGGCGGGTTCCCGGAAGAGTTACGCTCCGCTGTCCTGAAGCAACGACCGACTGTTTCATCGAATCCATCTGAGAGACTAGAGCCGGCAGATTTTGATGCGGCTCTTAAAACAGCTTCCGAAGCGTTAGGTAAACCGGGAACAATACACGACGCTTTGAGTTACCTGACATATCCACACGTGTTTAAAGAGTATGCTCGGGGTCGTCAGGAATACAGTAACCTAATCCTACTTCCGACTCTGAATTACTTTTATGGGATGGATGAAGGTGAGGAAATAGAAGTTGACTTGGAGCCCGGAAAGCGACTTTTTATCACTCTTGTGGCGGTGAGTGAACCCGGCGAAAATGGCGACCGCACGGTATTCTTCGAGTTAAATGGCCAACCAAGAAATATTCGGGTGCGAGATCGGAAGATTGCTCCCAGGGTTGCAAGTAACGAGAAGGCAGACGCTCAGAAGCCAGGTCATGTAGGTGCGCCATTAACTGGGGCACTTGTGGCGATTGATGTGGCTGAAGGTAAGTCGGTGAAGGCTGGGGATCCAATTTTCACACTCGAGGCGATGAAGATGCAGAGTGTGGTACATGCGCCTGTTTCGGGGGTGGTGAAACGAATGGTTATTAAACTTGGGTCACGTGTGGAAGTGGGCGATCTTATTCTAGAGATTGAGTAGGACGGGAGGAGACTAGCCAATTCAAACCTGCCGGGCGGCAGGGATGAAGTGGTTCATCGCCTGCCGCCCGTTTCTTCCTCCCAACTTGTTAGCGGAGTCCGTCGGGCCAAATGCCGGACTCCATGATTTCTGCGAGCGGCGCTACGCGATTCGGAGCCTGAGTGGCCCAGGTGGAGCAACGCATCCGCCTTGCGGCTTCGGCGTAGTCTCCTCTCTGAATCGCAGAAAGCGTCCCATCCCACAGCGCAAGTCGTTTCCGACCGAAGATGAAGCTCATCTCGGCCAGGACGGCCCGGCGGTTTTCAGGGACGCTATCCATCCAGGGGCAGAGGTTGCGCGTGTCACGCAGTGCCACTTCGATGTCGGCATCGAAGAGCTGGTCGACTTGCGCTTCCGTCAGCCCGCGGGCCATGGCGTCTTCCACCGAAACGCCGAGCTCGGGCGGAAGCCCGTTCGACAGATGGTGCCCGACGCCGATGGCGTAGCCGCTGACGTCGGGGTATGCCTGAAGCACGCGCCCTTCGTGTCGGATGAGTGCCGCGCGGAGTTTCGGCAGGAACCGATTCTCCACGACAGGCACGAGCGCGGGCCCTGGGACTTGTGCCGCGGGCACTTCCGCAACCGGCCCACTGACCGGTGCGGCGGGAACTTCCGCCGGAGCCATCCTTGAAGGTGCTCCGGCTACTTCCCTTACCGACCGGCGAATCTCTGCCGGCGCCCGCTTCGCCCCCATCACGAGGATGAGGAGCGCTACGGAGAGGACCAGCGCCGCGCGAAAATTCCGCATTGCCCTGCGTTCGGACTTGTTCACCCCAGCCTCCTTTCTTGGAAAGGGGGTCAACTCTTTAGCCATCGGGCCGTCTGCTTGCGCAGACTGAAAAACCTCGAGGCTAGTCTCACTACCCAAATGAAAATTTTAAAGAGAACGGTCGTCTGCTGGACGTCTAGAGGTTGTGCTTAAAGTTCGCTAAGAAATGCCAAGAAAAATCTTTCTGGCTTATGCCACCTGCGGTGCGCTTATTGGTAATAACCATAGTAGGTTAGGCTCTAGTGGATCAGTTTGGAGGGCTAGGTGCCCAGGGGGGTCGTTTTCTTGGGGTAGAGGGTTCAAGGAGGTAAAACTTGATTCAAGCTTCCTGGGGAGTTACATTCGATGTCCGCGTTTTAACAAGGTAATTTACTTTTATGAGTTATTCTTTCCAGCGTTCGCTCGTAGTCTTTAGCTGCCCTAATCATGAATTGGCAGTCTTTGGACTTTTGCAACGAATTAAGCCCCGACTGCTCTTTCTCACAGACGGCGGCGACGAGCGTCGGGTGGCTGAGACCAAGGAAGGGCTATCGCGATTGGGGCTATTAGAAGGTGCAACTTTCTTAAACCACCCAACGGTGACTTTTTACAATCGGCTACTAAGGCGAGATCACTCTTACTTTGAAAAGGTCTCAGAGCAAATTGCCGAATATATAAATGAGATAACCCCGCGCCATATACTCTGCGACGCGGTGGAATATTATAACCCGATCCATGATTTAACTGTTCCACTAGTTAAGCGCGCACTTGGCGACACACCGGCTTCAATTATGTGTGTGCCGCTCATTTATCAGAGACGCGGAGTGGGGGAGAGTTACGAATTGCAGCGCGTTACCCCTGCCGAAGAAAAGGCCAGCGTTAAGTTTTACCTCAACCGTGAGGAGCTTAAGAAGAAGACCTTGGCCCGGGATAATGTTTACACGGTGCTGCGCGGACGACTTGGACCGTTGCTCTATTCTTTGCCGGAGGATCACGGCCTGCTGGAAGTGTTGCTACCGCTTCGCGCCGCAAATTTCGAACCCCACGCCGAACGGGTGTTACGTTACGAGTGGTTTGGCGAGCAACTTTGGCGGGACGGACGTGTGCCAGATAAAATCACTTTCGAAGGGCACTATTTACCAGTAGTGGAGACTCTACTCGCTCCGCAACCGGTTACTGAGGCTGCTCCGAGAGAGATTCCGAGCACCTTTACGATTCCCGCGACAGGTAGCAATAGCGCCATTGAGACTTCGGCTGGCGGGTACTAACCGCTCTCTCTAGCTTTAGACTAAGCTAAAATAGAGTGATACGCGGACTCTGAATATATTATCTCCGGTCGCTCCGGTGCATAGCTAGTCCAGAGCTTCTCACCTGTCTTTGCACAGGTTCTCTGCCAAAGTTTTTCTGGTGTTCGTCGGTTGAGGCGAATTTTATGCCTTTCGTCAGGGTGTAGGACAGGGAGGGGAATGCCCTGTTTACGGTAAAAATCGAGTTCTGCACGTTGAATGCGAAACGGCTTGCCTGAGACGGGGCATTTAATCGCCTGATTGAGAATTAAATCCGCTGCATCAGCAATCTGGCTGGGCACATTACTTGAAAGGATAACCGGTACATCTGGCTTTTCAGGTTCGTAATCGCTCCAATTTGCACCGATGTCCAAGGCCTGGTTCTTAGTTAGTGGAAAGCGCTCGGAAGCTACGCTCTCGTTATAGCCAAACGCCGAGAGCGACATCGGGAAATACTCCCCCCACTCTCCAGTTCTCTGCATATGGACAATAATCTTAGTCACAAGTTTGAAATACTCCTCTTTGGAATATTCTTTGTTAAGAATGCAGTATTTTCCTCTACGTATCGAGAAGCAACCAAAACAATTCTGAGATTGTCCTGAGTCAACTGAATAAAACATATCGGAGCTATTTAACACCACGCCGAAACAGAAATAGATATTATAGGCATTGATGCCGATAGTCCCGGACTCATAAACCTTCTCAATTGCCTCTCCGAAGGAGGAGACATCCATGCAATCCTTTGCAGAATAAAGCGCGTCGCAATAGCGCAGATCCTCGCACTCAGAGATATTGAAGGAGTGATAGCAGTTCTTGGCGTTCCAAATATAGTCGCCGATACAGTTTTCAGTCTTAATTTGGCGGGCGAAACGTCGGGGCTGTTTTAGCTTAAAGGCTTCAAACTTTGTTGCTAGTTGAGTGACAATATCGCGGTCGGTGAAATCAATCGTTTTTAGCGTCTCGAAATAATCTGCTTTGGAGTACGGCTTGTTGTTGATGTGAAACTCTTTCTGCACGAGATTCGTGGAAAAGAGGCAGTTCTTGCAGCCGATGCAGCCGTTTAAAAAGTAACTATCCGAGCAGTTGGTGCAGTCTTGGCTATAATACAAGCTGTAGCAGTTGCTGCAGTCGGT
>CAYMWO010000022.1:0-22792 GCA_964393905.1 uncultured Bdellovibrionales bacterium
GATGCAGGTGACAGACAATACCTCACCGTTTGGCACTAATTTTACAGTGAGCATCGACCATGTCTCGTTGGGAGCAGAAGGGGTAACTGCTCGTGGTCGTGCGAAGACAATTTTTGAGGCGGCTCAAGTCGGAGCGCGGGCGGAGGATTTTGTCCGTCCGGGGTATGTCTTTCCACTTCGTGCCGTTCCTGGAGGTGTGCTTAAGCGCCGCGGGCAGACTGAGGGCTCTGTTGATTTAGCGCGACTTGCAGGAGTAAAGCCGGCGGCTGCAATCTGCGAGATTATCGGCGACAATGGTGAGATGTTGCGAGGGGAGGCGCTCCAAGCCTTTTGTGCGCGGCATGGGCTGAAAATCGCCAGCGTGCAACAAATAGTAGAATACCGGTTGCAGAATGAAGTCTTTATGCGTCGAGTGGCGGAGAGTGAGTTTCGAGAGGTTTCTGAACTTGGTGTCCATGGAGGAATGAAGGGAGAGTTCGGAGATCTTAAGGTGATTGTCTATGTGGATGATGTTGAGGGGAAGGAGCACATGGCAATTATTAAGGGGAACCCGAAAAACGGAGCGCCTGTGCGGATACATTCAGAATGCCTTACAGGGGATGTCTTTGGCAGTTGCCGATGCGACTGCGGACCGCAACTTAATCGAGCGCTAAGTTTAATAACGGCCGAAGGGGCGGGAGTGATTGTTTACCTATTCCAGGAGGGGCGGGGAATAGGGCTCGGCAATAAGCTTCGAGCTTACGAGTTACAAGATCAGGGATTAGACACGGTCGAGGCTAATCTCAAATTGGGATTCTCCGCCGATATGCGAACATACCGTGCCGGAGCCAATATTCTTAATTGTTTAGGGCTCTCCGAGGTAAAACTTATCACTAACAATCCCGATAAGGTGCAACAGCTCGAGGCGCTAGGAGTAAAGGTAACAGAGCGCATTCCGTTGATTGCCGGCAATACAGCTGAAAATGAGGGCTACTTGCAGACCAAGCGAGATAAAATGGGTCATCTATTAGCAAAGTAGCAACCCACCCCCTTCCCCCTAAAGGGATCACATTCTTTTTCTTTCTTCTCCCTCACCACGAACGCTACCCATCACCCCCCTAAAGGGATCACATTCTTTTTCTTTCTTCTCCCCCGCACCAATTCCTTCGTTCCTTACGACAATAGAAGAGTAAGGCAAGACAGCGAATTAATCGCCTAGGAGGAAGTATGTCAGATCGGATTCGGGACACAGATCCCAATAAAATTCACTTAGTTACGATTCGAACACAACAAGCAGCGTTATTATTGCGACCGGGGAAAGGTTTAGAGGAGATGCTCGGCGGGATAGTTGCTCGGTATCAAGAGCAGTTTAAAACGGAGATCTATGCCTACAATTTTCTAGGCAATCACTATCATATCCTCGCCCGAGGTTCGGAGGCTTTCCTTTGGAAATTCGCCCAGGGGGTTAATCGGGAGGTAGCAAGGCGGGTTAACTACTTACGCTATAGGGAGGGGAAGTTCTGGGGAAGGAAGTATGACGACCAAATCGTGGTCGAGGTGCAGGATGCCACAGAAGCGTTTCTTTATATCACCACGAACGCTACCCATCACGGCTTGGTATCCCATCCGATAGAATGGCCGGGTTTTAATTCCTATTGGCAGTCCTTAACGGAAAAGTCCAAGAAGTATGCCTTTACTCACTACACTGAGTATTCAAAGGCTTTAAGGAAGGCTAGGCGGCGTAAGGAGATAGTCAGGGTTGAGGATTATCAGACCATACATAATCTATCCCTAACGCCATTACCGGAATTTAAGGAACTTTCTTCAAGACAGCGGATTAATAGACTGAAGGCTCTAATTGAAGAGCGCATTAAGAGAATTACAGCCGATAGGAAGAGCCAAGGACAAACCGCTTTCTTGGGCAGAGAGGCAGTGTTAGCCCAGGACCCCTTCCAAAAGCCGATTAAGAGCAAACGCTCCCCTAGGCCAATCTGCTATACGAAGTCGTTTACCGCTAAGCTGATCTTCATGGAGGAGTATTTCTCTACGCTCGCTAACTACAAAGAGGCTTCGATAAAGTTTAGAAGTGGTGCTCTTGATACCGAGTTTCCTCCATACACCATCAAGCCGCCGTTGCTGTATCTGCTTTAGCTCACTTTAGAGCGATTCAATTCCATAGATTCTCTGACAAAATTGCGCAGATTCGTAGAGCCTCGTTCAAAACACGATTTTTGGCCCATTTCGGCTTCCGAGGTGGAGGAAATTATGCTGTTCGAAAGGACTCCCCCTTAATTTATCCGCTTGAACATTACCGTCAAAAGCATTTGGACTATTCCGAAGAGGTTCTGGAGTTCATTTGAAGGGAAAAGGATGTGATTCATTGTAGGTCTAGAGGGGCGGGATCGAGACTTTTATGGGCTATTCATGTACTGACTCTAAATGGGGCTTCCGAATGTCCGACGCATAATGTTTGCATAATCCGAATACGCCTGAAAATTGGGTTCTTGAACTCCGAAAACCCGCCAGAAATTCTTACCACTTGAAACTATTACGATATTCGACCAATAGTCGGCTGGTTGGCTGTTTTTGTTTTGGCTTGGGTTTGCATACTTCTCTCGGGGTATACATTTTCCCGAGAAGTGTGATAGCTTTCCCGGTTCCCCCTGAGCCCGGGTTTAAAGGGGTTTCAGGTGAAAAGTTTGCTCTATATCACGACTGTTTGCGGTAGAGGCATAACGTAAGAAGAGCGTTCCTTTTTGACCTGCTCTAAAGCGGCTTTGAGTCCAAGAAAAGGATGCCGTGGAGAGGTATGCCCAGGTCTGAAAGGCCCAGGGATTTGTTAGGGCAAAATTAGGAGGAGTCTTGAAAGCAGGACGTATTTTGCCGGGAGACAGCGCTAAGAAGTTATCTTCAACCGGAAAACGATTCGCGGTTGTGGCCGGTAACTGGCACGGAGTATTTTGTGAGCGGCTTATTGAGGGTGCGCTTCGCGCCTTAACGGAGCTAGAAGTAAACGAGGCGGATACGACACTAGTTAGGGTGCCTGGTTGTTTCGAGATTCCGTTAGCCTGTTGTGAGTTGGCTGAAACTGGTCGCTACGACGGGGTGATCGCACTCGGGGTGCTACTTGAGGGCGAGACTGATCACTATCGGTTAATCGCCGATGAGGTCGCTCGAGGGCTTTCGCGGGTGATGTTTGAGACAGGTGTTCCAGTCGGATTTGGCGTTTTAACCGCCAAAAATGTGGAACAGGTGGCAGCGCGCTCTGGTGCAGGGGCGGAAAACAAAGGTTACGAAGCCGTAATGGCCGTGGCCCAGATGGTAAGTTTGCTCTTTGAGATTCGAAGTTAGAGTGCTGAGGATAATAGACGGTGTCTGTTGATTGTGACGATGCCGGTAGGAAAATAGCGGTGGAAACAGTGGGGAGTTGTAACAATGGGTGTTAGACGACAGGCACGGGAAGCGGCACTTCAGGCGTTATACATGTGCGACTTTCTCGGCAACTGGGATACTGGTAATGTCTCTTTTTGTTTCGATCACTTCGGCATCTCTAAAGCTGCGCGTCCATACGCGGAAGATCTCTGCCTAGGTACAATCGCTAATCTCACTAACATCGATTCTAAAATTACCTGCGCCAGCGAACGCTGGAGCATTAACCGCATGGGGCGAGTTGACCGCTCAATCCTACGGCTTGCCGCCTATGAAATTCTAAAACTTAAAGATGTTCCTGATAACGTCGCCATCGACGAGGCAATTGAAATCGCCAAGCGTTTTGGTGCCGAAGACTCACCGATGTTCATTAACGGCGTGCTAGACCGAATCGCCTCTAACTTATCACGGCAGGTAGAAGTCACTGCCGCTGAAGTTGCGACCGAGCCGACGGTTGAAGAGCTCCCCGAAGAGCCCATAGCCGTCCGAGCCGGCCGATAACAACTATTTCTCTTCTCTGTGCCTCTGCCTCTCCGCGTGAGATAATGGAATTTTTATTAAATATATTTTCATTTTCTCACGCAGAGACGCAGAGAAAACGGAGAAGAGCAGGGTGGGGTTAGGAGGAAATCCTTCGCTTGTAGACAAGCGCTGCTAGGAAGAGATCTTGCACTGCTAGGCCTTGAGAGCAGTAAACGGAATAGCCACTTTCACCGAAATTACCTAGCTGAGCCGCACCTTGTAGAGCGCCAAGGACGGCGCTTAATTCTATTACCTGCGACCAAAGCAGTTTGCCGTTTTCGATGGGAGAGAGGAGATTCCCGGCCTCGGCTTTGGCACCCTCAACTGAATCCGTGACGACAAGAGAAGCGCCGGTTATCACTCGGGGTTCGAGCTCCACGCGGGCGAGTGAGTTAGAGCCCACGGCGGAGATGTGCGCGACGTTCTTAAGCCCTTCAGAAACTACCACTGGTTTGGAGGAGTTTGTAGTTGTGACTATGATGTCCGACTCAGCTTGAAGCTGAGCTAAACTCTCCGCCGCCTGCGCAGGATAGTCGCGCCCCAATTCCTTAACGCATTGACCAAGTTTCACCTTGTCTCGACGAAAGAGTAGCACCTTTACAAGCGGAAACCCCGTCGCCTTATCACAAAAACTTCTAACCATCCCCGCACCCTGATAACCAGCACCGATTACTCCCAATGTGCGAACGGGGCGCCGGACTAGCGCTTTGGCTGCGACGGCCGAGGCCGCTGCGGTGCGGAGCTGCCCGATAGTGTTTGCTTCAATTATCGCCAGTAACTCTCCAGAGGAGACACGATAAAGAAGGATGTGACTACTGAACCCTGTAGCCGATCCGCTGTAGACCTTTGCGCAGGCCATGTCGAGTGCAACTGAAGCGGCCGACATGGTGTGGAGACTCATCTTCGGAGTGCGGGCCCGTGAGCGGGTGACGTTAGTGGCGGTCCCACGAAAGAGCGCTAGGTGCGCCTCAGTCGTGGTGTTAAATGCATCCGCCGCCGAGACGAGGGTTGCAACTTCGGACTCGCGTATTAGAACTTCCATTTGTTCGACATGAATTTGTATTTCAACGCACCCCGAGGAGCAAAGCCATCTAGGACACCATCTCCATCTGTGTCGGGCAGTCCGGGATTAAAGCCCAATAGAACTTCATAGGGGTCGGAAAGGCCATCCCGGTCAAAGTCGGCAGACAAAGGGGAAGTTCCCAGCTGAGACTCGATTGAATCGAAAAGCCCATCGCCATCGGAGTCCTTGGTGCTAGCGTCATTCGAGGTGGAGTCTTGCGCCAGCGGATCCGAGCCGTTTAATACTTCGATGCCATCGGCGATGCCGTCACCGTCGGTGTCGAGTTTCTCCGGCGATGTGCCAATCTCCTCTTCGTATGAGTTAGGGAGTCCGTCACTGTCCTGGTCATGGGCGCGTGCACCGCCAACTGCCTGGCCACGGGCGTTAAGCTGAAACTCTGTGAACGGGTGGCTTGCAGCGTCTAGCGGGTCAAAGCCACCACTGACTTCAAAGCCGTCTGAGAATCCATCGCTGTCAGAGTCTGGGTTTGACGGGTCCGTTCCATATTTGCCTTCATCGGCATTGGTTAGGCTGTCACTATCCGAGTCGTTAAGTTCGTCAGCGCTTGAGCCGCCGTTATTGCCGGAGTTCGTCGGCGGAATAACCGGCAACCCTAAGATGCTGCCACCGGAAGAGGATGATGACGATGAGGAAGAAGATGAAGACGAAGAAGAGCTAGAAGATGCGGATGAGGAGCTGCTCGAAGACGAGGAGCTTGCGGAAGAGGAGGAACTTGCCGAGGAAGTTGATGAGCTGGTGGAGCTCGACGTTGAACTCGACGTTGAGCTTGAAGTAGAGCTAGAGGTGGAGCTAGATGAACTACTGTTGGGGTCCAGGTTGATATCCTCATCGCAACCTTTCACGCCAGCTCCCCCAATAAACACTACCGCGAGAAGGGTGAGCTTTGAGAGTCCATGTAAGCCAACTTTTGGATTTATCTTCCGCATAACCAATCCTGGGCACAAAAAGTAATAAAGGAGAATTGCAAGTTGTTAGAGCCTAGCGCGATTTCCCGGCCCCGGCCGCTTTTTGCAATTAGCGCCGGGTTTTAGCGCCGAGGGACAATGTACCAGCAGTGGTCTTAGCAGTAAATAACTAAGATTTGTTCCCGAATTGCGGCAGTTGCTCTCGATTTCCATGGCGCCGAATTCTTAACAGAGGTCGTCGCAGAGGGGCGTAATACTCTTTGTCGTCTCTCGGGTCCTTATATAGTATGTCAGCGGCTTGAACATTTCGCTAATAGGTGGGTTCGAATGAAAAGAAAGCTTTTAAAGATATTCCTTATTTCCAGCTGCCTAACTCTTGGAAATCCGCTGGCCAATCTCCTTTCAGGTCCTTTCTTGGGGGTCATGGAGGCCAGTGCATTAACTCCAGCGGCCGCTCCAGTAAAGCCGGCAACGACCACGCCCGCAGGCAGTTTGGTCGACCCGTTTGCTAAGCTTAGGTCTGGGGTAAAGCGCATCGTGCTTTCAAATGGCCTGCGGGTAATGATGTATCACCGTGACGAAGCGCCAATCTTTGCGGGGAATACCTGGGTCAAAGTTGGTGGGGTAAATGAGGTAGTCGGGAACACCGGGATTGCGCATCTCTTGGAGCATATGGCCTTTAAGGGAACGGACAAGATCGGAACTAAGGATTACCAAAGGGAGAAGGTGCTTCTTGCAAGACTGGAGGAGCTGATTCCGGGAGCTACGGCTGAGCAGCTAAAGGAGCGAGACGCTGAGCTGAAGAGGATCTACGCCGAACTGGAGACACTCTGGATAGATAACGAGTTTGCAAAGATTTATAACGAAAACGGCGCCGCGAATCTAAACGCCGCAACGGCTAAGGATTACACTACCTATACAATCAGCCTGCCAAAGAACGCATTTGAGCTCTGGTGTTGGATGGAGTCCGAGCGGCTAAAGAATGCGGTCTTTAGACAATTCTATAAGGAGCGTGACGTTGTTCAAGAAGAGCGCCGTAGCAGAGTCGAAGACGACCCAGACGGTAAACTTTACGAAGCCTTGCTCTTAACCGCATATCGCAGCCATCCCAATCGGCTCCCCGTAGTGGGTTGGCCCTCAGACTTAAAGACGCTTACCGCCACGGCCAATAAGGCGTTCTATGACACCTATTATCGGCCCGATAATATCGTGCTTGGAGTAGTAGGGGATATCGATTTGGAGAAGGCGGAGATATTGCTTGAGAAATATTTTGGCAATATTCCCGTAAAAACCACCCCACTTCCGCAGGTGACCAATGTTGAAGAGCCGCAACAGGGAGAGCGGGAGGCGATAGTTGAGTTTGACGCAGAACCGTCGCTTATGATGGCCTACCACAAACCCGTTTACCCCGACCTCGATGACCTTTATTTTTCGGTGCTGCACTCGGTTCTGGCCGAAGGTCGCTCTTCGGTGATGCATCGGGAGCTTGTAAGAGACCGGCACATCGCCTCTAGCGTTTATACGACAGAGGCTCCGGGTGAGCTCTTTCCCTCACTGTTTGTCGTAGGTGGCTCTCCGCGTGATGGAGTGACTTCCGCACAACTTAGGGATGAAATTCAAAAGATTCTCGATCGCTTAAAAACTCAATTGATTAGCGAAGAGGATTTACGGGCGGCGAAGCGGCGGGTCTTGGTTTCGTTTCTCTCGGGGGTGGATTCAAATAGCGGTCTTGCGGACATGCTCGCACGTTATGAAGTCTTACATAACGACTGGCAGCTGCTTTTTAAGATGTATGACGTTGTGCAGAAGACAACACCAGAGGATTTGAGGAATTTGGCTAACAAGTATCTAAATGTATCGAACCGCACCTATGTCTATGTGAAGCGACCGGCCGAGAAGCAGAGCGCGAAGCAGCACATATCAGGAGCCGAGAGAGCGGCAAGTACAGGAGGGGCGTAGATGAAATCTCAAGTTAGAACGGGGCGGAAAGTGCGCTTTGTCGCGGTATTCCTCTTATTGGCGATACAGATAACAGGATGTAGCCGGGTAGGCGCAGGATCGCGCGGAAATTATCAAGACCTTGTTCGTGATGAGTTGGAATTTAAGCCGGAGAAGCCGGAAAGCTGGACTACGGCGCAGGGACTTACTGTCTACTATCGCCATGATGATGAGGTCCCGTTAATTAACATTAAGCTCTATTTCCCGGGTGGCTCGCTATACGAGCCCGCAAATATGATTGGCCTGGCATCCGCCACCGGCTCGCAGATGCGCGAAGGTGGTATCGCCGGTTTTACGCCGGAGGCGCTGGACCAAAAGTTGGATAGTCTCGCTGCTGGGGTTGAGAGCGGATTCGCTGACGAGTTCGGGACGGTGGGCTTTACATGCTTGAAGGAGGATTTCCCTGAGGTCTCGCGCATTTTTGCGGGAATTGTTCGTCATCCTGCCTTTGACGAGACCCGCTTTCAGCTCTGGCGTAAGCTTTCGCTGGAGGGGATTAAGCGCCGGAAAGATAGTCCAGAGACTATGGCTGGAATGTCTTTTGATGGCCTGCTTTATGGGTTTGATAGTCCGTATGCCCGAGCCGCAACTGAGGAGACAATTAAGGCGATTACGATTCGCGACATGCAAAAATTCCATGAACGTTTTGTCCGCCCCGCGGGTGCGATTATGACCGTTTCGGGAGCCATCTCTCGGGCTGAGGTGGAAGCGATGTTGGAGCATCAGTTTGGTGATTGGCGCGGACCTCAAGGTGAACCGCTGCAATATCCAGCGGTGGATAAGAAGCCAGCCCCCGGGGTGTATGTGCTGAATCGGAATTTCGACCAGGCTACCGTAATCTTGGGGCATATCGGTCCAAAGCGGCTGACCCCAGACGCATTTGCGATGGGGATCTTTAATCGGCTTTTTGGCAGCGGTGGATTCGAGAGTGTGCTGTTCTCTGAGATACGTTCACGTCTCGGGCTTGCTTATTCAATTCAAGGGGGGCTGTCGCCGGGACCGGTCGCTGGGAGTTTTCAGGTAATCTTCCAATCCCGCGCAGCTGAATCTCTGCGTGCTGTGAAGCGAGTGGTTGAATTGGTGCGTGAGACGCATGAGGAGGTTCCGGAGGTAAAACGGGTGGCGGCATCGAAGGCAGCAGTGGAGAACGGTTTTGTTTTTAAGTTTGCTGGAGCTGATGGCATTGTAAGTCGCTCGGCATACCTTAACTTGCTACATTATCCGGAGGACTTTGACGCGACTTACTTAGAAAAAACCCGTCAAGTAGACGGGGAGGCTGTGCGCGAAGTTGCGCGGCGTTGGGTTAAGCCGGAAGAGTTAATGATTATTATAGTCGGTCCGGTGACAGCTGAAGCTGTGCGCGAGGCCTTACCAGGACTGCCGGTTCATATGTTGGAGTTTGAAACCGTACCGCGGCTAATAAATTAACTTGAGCCTTCATCAGGCATTGTTTAAGTCACAAGAAATCGCCAATAGCCGCGGCTGAACTGCTTAATTTCGGAGCCATCGCCGGGCACTTATGGTACACTCGCCGGTGAATTCGTGCTGCATGTTGTTAGCTTAATTAAACGGCAGCAGAAGTCGCGGAGATTAGGCCTATGCCATATGTAGAAATCTATGAGGCGGATAAAATCAAGAAGTTGATTCTTGTAATCCTAATGTTTCTAGTGATTGGAGCTCACACAGTTAGAATTCTTGCTGTTGTTGCGGCACCGCATTCAGGGGGCGATGCGCTGGCCTGGGCCTCGAGCTCTCCCGGTGGAGTGCTGCTCAATCTTAATGCAGCACGACGGGGGTTAGGGAATAAGATTAGGGGGATTTCTCGCCATTGTCCGACAAAAGGGAATAGCATTTGCGAGGCTACGGTAGACGGGCTTGTTTTAGTTATTGGCCTCTCGTAACGCGCTCAGTTTTTATGAAATTAATGTTTAAGTTGAATTTTCTCACCCTGTTCTCCTTGGGGCTTTTTCTTTTAAGTGGTTGTGCTCCGATGCCCAGCACGCCAAAGCCTGGGCCGGATAAGCAATCCATCGGTACTTTTTACGGCGCAGCGATAGGGGCTACGAGTGGGGCTATTACCGGTGCTGCAGTCGGGTCTAGCACCGGACCGGGTGCGTGGGTCGGGGCCGGATTTGGGGCAGTTGCCGGAATGTTTAAAGGATTGGGAATCGATCTAGTCGAAGAAGATCAGATACGTCGAGAAGAGGAGGAGCGAAATCTACGGGAGATAGCCTGGGTTCACGAGGTCCTGAACGAGCATTATGCTCGACGATTAGAGCTGCATCCAAATCGGGATATTTTCCCTGCGGATCTTTTCTTTGCAGGAGATGGCGTGAAGCTAAATGACGAGGGTCAGGTACTGGCCCGAGAGCTGGCCTATCTTACAAAGAATCGTATGCCGTGGTCTCGAATAGTCATTGCCTCATATGCCACTTCTGCGGATTCCGAATCTTCATATGCTTCTTTTCTGACAGAGAGACGGGCTCAGGCAATTGCTACTCAGTTTGTGCAGTCGGGAATTGAGGCCCGGAGAGTGCTTACTCAGGCGGCAACTCTGAGCGAACCTGTGCTTATCGACCCGTATGACACTCCAGGTCGTTATCGTCAGGCGATTGAAATAATCGCGCTCGATCATTAAGCAGAATAGTTTAAAAGAGAGGTAGTAGTGCCGAAGCAGATTCTTGTCGTTGATGATAAGGCATCAATCGAACCCATCATAGACCGTGCAATGCAGGAGTCTGTTAGGGCTGGTGCACTTAAGGTTGTCGGAGTGGAGAGCCCGGCCCTGGCCAAGAGACGAATGGTAGCAGAATCCCCTGACCTGATCTTTGCCCGTGTGCGGTTAGGAATGGAGGAGGATGCCGGAATAAAATTTTGTATCGATCTTAAAGGGCATGAGACCTTAGGTAATATTCCGGTGGTTTTGGTAGCAGATACTCTTACAGATGAATTAATTCGCAGCAGTAACGAGGTTGGCGCTAAAGGATTAATTCCTTGGCCCTTTGGCATAGAACCGCTTCGACACAGAATCTTGGCACTGCTCCCGATGTTAGAGACTGCGCCTGCGGCCACTGTGAGCCCTCCAAAAAAGGCACCTTCAGTTAAAGACACTAATGTTCAGGTGTCTGTTTCCCCAGAGATGGAGTCCAAGCTAAAAATAGCACAAGGCCTGCTGGCGAAAGTGCTGCATGCACTTAAGACTAGCGATCTCTTGCAAGTGGTGGAAGCGGAGGATGTTCCGAGTGTGGTTTATGAAATGACGCGTAAGGTATGTGGGATGGAATCCGAAAGAAAGCCACAGGTTAATTCATCGGCTAAGACATCGGCTAAAAGTCCTACGCCTGGAGCGAGTGACAGTGAGACAACACTGGATTTGGACCAGATCTTTGGACCTCAAAAACGGAAATAACCTACCCCTGGCATGCCTGAATCAATGGGACTCCGTATCCTAATTCCAATCAGTTAACTCAGTTCCTTGTATGCGAGCCAAATGGTGTATAGGTTGAATCTAAATCGACCGAGATAGAGTCGGATATAGATAGATAGTCGGACTTATATTTAGCGAAAACGCCTAAGTCCCATTGGAGGAATGATGCAAACCGCCGAGAGTATTAAGACAGAAAAAGCCTACACCCGTGAAGAGATAGCGGCGTATTTAGAAGAGATTGAAAAGAAACTTTCAGACTCTTCAGATGCGTTTGTCCATTCCATGCTCGCGATTAATCATCTACTTCGTAGTCCAAACGCGATTACGCTCTTTGACGAAAAGTTAAAGGAGCAGGCACGTGAGTTGTGGTTGAAGATTAAAAATGCAGGTTTCCAGTTAGAAGACCCACCACTGCTTTTCGGTCTGCCGCAATATGCTCCTGAGGCTAGTGCTTCAATGGATGAAAGCGATGGGACCGAGGAGATTGTCATCGATATGTCCAACCTTCGTGACAAGAAGGAATTTGAAAAGAGCGGAAAAGTGAAGAAGAAGGACGACGATTTCGATGATGATGATGACCTTGAATACGACGATGATGATTCCGACGATGATAGTGATGACGATAGCGATGAGGACGAGAGCAACTAACCCGGGGCAGTAAGAGCTAGGGTCGAGCACGATAGGCAGTTAGATAATCTGCAACTCGGCTCTCAATAGTCTCAATTGCTGCCAGGTCACTAATCACCGCCACAGACGCCGCTCCGGTTGCATAAACCAGGGCGGCGTTTTTAGTATTTATCCCACCGATAGCGACAAGCGGGAGGTCCGAGAGAGAGACGGCTTGTTGTAGAAGGCTCAAACCGACTTCCGGGTCAGGATTGTCTTTTGATGTTGTGGAAAAGACCGGGCCAAACCCCAAATACTGGACCGGGAGAGATTGCGCTTTGGCTAATTGAGCAAGGGTGTGAGTGGAGAAGCCGATTACCTTTTCGGGTCCCAGGAGCTCCCGGGCCGAAGCGGGGGAGGTGTCGTCTTGCCCGAGGTGCACGCCATCGGCCTGCAAGCTAAGCGCAAGCTCCACACGATCGTTAATAATAATTAGAGTCTTGGGACTTCTCTGGTTACGCTCAGCTATAATCGACCGAGCAAGCTCAATAAACTCACTGCCGGAGAGCGTTTTTCCCCTTAGCTGTAAAAGTCCCAGGCCTAGCTGAAAAAATCTCGAAGCTAAAGGAATTACAGAGCTACCAGAATCCAGATTCAGTATCGGATAAAGTGGCGGCAGTGAAAACTGTTTGCGGTGCATTAAATATGCTATCACGTAAGCGGAGATGTTAAAATTCTTCCTCAAATATATTTTGAAAAAAGGCCTCGCCATTCAGGTAGCGTGGGGGCTTAGCTATCCTACGTTGCTAGGCGATCTGGTATTAAATGATGTTCGCCTCGGAAAACCGGCGGTTGTATCTGCGGAAAAGGCGGGGCTGAATTTATCTTGGGGAAGTATTTGGAGTGATGTTTTGCAGGTCGAGCGGGCAGAGATCTCGGGAATTACAGCGACAATAAATTTAGAAGACCCATTAGCAATTATCCGTTGTCTCCAAGGGGCTGAATGTGTCGGGCATCCCCGGCTTCGTCAGCCAGGCGCAGGCGGCGGCTCTCCTAAAGCACCAAAGGAGGAGAGTGCAAACTCGAAGCTTAAGCCCCTTAAAATTTTCATCAAGGAGTTTGAGGCGCAGGGAGGGGAGATAAAAATCCTGCGAGAAGAAAATGGAGTGCTCGTTAATATTGGCAGGGCTTCGGGGAGAGACATTAAATTACCGCTTGAAGGTGAGTCGTTAAAGATTAGATTGGAATTTTCTGTGACGGCTTTTTCTGGTAGCGATAAGACCGCGTATTCTATTCAGGCGGAGCTTAGTTGGGACGGCCAGACAGAATCGCTGCACGCCGATGTGCACGTTAAGGATTTTCCGCTTGAGTTTTTTAATCTCCTCTTTCCACCACCCGCTGCGGGGCTAGCTGGAGATAGTTCAGAGGGAAAAATTGCAACTACGCTGGGCGCTTTGGGCTCCGGCGAGACCTCAGGAAGGCTTACAGGGACCCTGCCGTTTAGCTATAACTCACGCAATGCCCCACAAAACCGCTGGGCGCTGGAGCTGCCTTTTGCTGGATAGGGAACGGTGTTTTTTGTCGCTCGTTGGCGAATTTAGAAAAACCCCTTTGAACTTCAAGCTGTTAGCCGTCTCTCAGGAAATCCCCGTTGCGCCCCGGGACTTCAGCTTTAGGGAGGGTTCTTCCGATAAAATCTAGTGAGACACGTCACCCGGAAACTGTCCGAATGAGTTAGCTATTATGACTAGAACGCCCTTAGAGATTTGCCGCTTTGGAGTCCCTGCCGTTGAGTTTGAAGACCCGGAGGTGCAGAAAGCGCTTCATCAAGTGGTGGCCACAGCTATCAAGCACAAAGCGCTTCAAGTTGAGCTGTGTCTCGATTATGGTTTTACCCGCGCAACTTTTCGCCTTGCAGACGGACTTGTCACGTTTGTTGATATCAGCGTCTCCCCGCGAGCTTTTATCGCCAAGCTTCTTGTGCATGGCCAGATTGTTGAAAGCGATGCACAGGGCTTTAAATTAATCTCCAAAGTTGATTTCAAAGCGATTATTGCCGAATGCCTGGTGGAGTATCGTAAGGTTGAACCGATAAAGATTCCGGGTGAGTATTGCGATACTGATGACGAATCGCTAATGGGAAGTGTCGTTCTATCAAAGTTCAATACGGGTAGCGCCGATTCGCCGGCTTTAAACCAAGAGGTTGCCTCAACAAAGCAGGGTTCGTCTTGGAAATGGGACACAAACCCGCAATTTAATGATGGGCCGCTCAGCATCTCTGATGACACCTTTGGCGGTAATCAGAGTGAGGTGGCGCCGGTATTGGCGAAGCCTACTCCAGAGAAAGCGGTGGATAAGGTAGTAGCTCTCAGCGAACCACAATCATCAAGTCCAGTGCGGGAGGTGCCGTTACGTGGCCGGGACGCGCTTTCGGGGAGAAAGAATGCGGATGTTGGCAGTGTGATGGATCCCGAGGGTCTGGAGGTTGAGGCTGCGGGAAGTTCAGGAGAGGAGCGCACATTGCTTGTAATTGATGATGATCCAGATCAGCGGGCGATTCTACGCCGAGTTTTTGAGCTTGAGGGTTATCGGGTGGAGACTGCCGCAGATGGAATTGATGGGATAGTGACAGCCAGTAAAACCCCGCCAGATATAATCATTGTGGACTTTATGATGCCCGATCTTGATGGACGCGAAACAATCTGCAGGCTCAGGAAAGGCGAGCGCACAGGCAGAATCCCAATCGTGGCGCTTACGGCGTATGCTGATTCGAGCGTGGAGTTTAGCCTGCTTGAGGCCGGGGCCAATGACTTCTGCTCTAAGTCTGTCTCGAAAAAAGTCTTACTAAAACGCATCGAGCGGTTAGTGCGACCGACGGCCTAGGTAGTCCACAAACTGCATCTGCTATCAGCTTTGGTCTATACAATACTTAGCGCCCGATAATTGATTGGGGCACAAAGCGCAGCAGAGTATCTGGACGCCGACGGAGAAATAGCCGCAAGCTCTTACTCCCGTCCGAGCCGACCTGAGGCTCGATTTGAAAACACTCCCAGCGCTCAAAGCCGAATTTGTTAAGCGTAGACTCAAGTTCAGAGTTCCCAGTCTTCTCTGTAAGCTCTATTATCTTATATTCCCAACGAGCTAGCTTTTGTAGTTCATCGACGGAGATGTCTGAATCCGCAAATAGCTTCTGCGCCTTTTCCGAGAGTGCTGTTAGATCTGTGCCGGTCGATGTGCCTGTGGATTTAACAGTCTCTGCCACTTTCTTCTTCACCAGCTCTTGCTCATGCTTGCAGCCCAACGCGCTCAGAATAAGCACAAGCGAATACAGGGGCAGGTTACTTGGTCTCAATACTATCCTCCGGGGCTGAACTAAGAGGGTTATCCACAGCTCTTGGGACATCGTAGTTAACCCGGGTTATCCCTGGCAACCCGATAATATCCGTGTCTGATCATAACTGTTGGTAACTCCCTGAAATTATGGGGCCGCGAATTGACCTTTTTGCTTTAGTCGGTTTAAAGTATAACTTGGTTGAAGCAAGGTGAACTGCACCAGACCCCTAGCCCCTATTGGCTGGGGCTATAAGATGGGGAGCGTGTCATGGAAAAGCTTGAAAGTGCTTTAGAGCTAGAGGCTAGAGGAAAGGTGGCTGAGGCTCGTGAGTGTGTTGAGAGGGCGGCTCTGCTGTTAAAGACACTGGGAGCAGACTTCGAGCGTGTCGGATGGATGCTTGAAGATATGCTGATCTATATTGATGGTGCGGAAAAGGGTGAGTCCAACACCGAAAGCGTTTCTGAGGATATGATCCAGCGCCTAGCTAACTTGGTTAACGGTTAACCCAGGTCGTTTCCGTTAATCATTCTAACTAAGCTGCTCAAGTAGGCGCACAGGTTTGCCTGTAAAGGCTGTTACGACTGGCACCGGTCCAGGACCAAAGGTGCGATCGATAATCGCAGCCCAACACAGCACCGTAGCTCCCATAATCGTCACCTTCGTGTGTGCTTCAAGACAGGAGCGGGCGGTGGTGATTACGTCATTTACAAGCACAATCTGCTTGCCCTTGATCTGGCTTGATTTGCCGTTCCCGGCGTTAATTTGGTCGAAACTAATAACCTCGAGAACTTCATCCAGCGGAGCAAGCGCTCGCGAAAGGTTTTGTGCTAAGTCTGTATAGTTTCCCGGAAGTGCTACCAGCAGCTGTGGCAGATTAGGTTGGCAGACCTTAATAATTCTGTCTGCGATATAAGATGAGCAGACCTCCAGATCCTCACTTGAGAGATCCTCTACCCGATAAAAATAGTTTGATTCGCAGCGGCTTCCGAGGCGTACTGGGACATCATAATATTCGGTAATCTTTTCCAAAATCTCGCGGAGATCATCCATCGAACTGCCCTCGGAAAGAAAAACATTAAACTTATATTTGCCGGGTCGAACTTCCGTTTCTAATCTAAAGGAACGGTTTAGCCTAGTAAATCTTCAGGGGCGGATAATTAACTTTTATTAACCCCTGGAAGTGCAGAGGTTAGGCTTTGATTTCCGACTTGGTTGGAGTTAGAATGCCTGGCCTTTTGGCCTCCAGAACGGGGTATTGTTATTTAGAGCCATCGGGACACTTGAGACACCCGGGGCTCTTGGGATAGTGGGCAAGGGAGCTGATTAAGGAACGCTAGGTAAATGGCAATAAATCCTCGACCGACACGAAAGTTTTCTATTGGCACCTTTGAGATAGGCGGCGATTCGCCTATCTCGGTCCAGAGCATGTGCGCAACCCGCACGACCGATATTGTCGATACTTTGGCACAGATTCGGCTGTTAGAGAGTGTTGGCGCAGACCTGATTCGAATTGCAGTTGATAGCAAAAAGGATGTCGAGGCCTTGCGTGAAATTCGAAAGGAGACTGCGGCAAACCTAGTAATCGATCTTCAAGAGAACTACCGGTTAGCAAAAGATGTCGCACCCCTAGTACAGAAGCTTCGCTATAACCCCGGGCACCTTCACCATCACCAGAGAGAGGTGTCGGTGTCGGATAAGGTAAAATTTATTGTTGAAACCGCTGGCACCCATGGGGCGGCGATTAGGATTGGCGTTAATTTTGGTTCGCTCGATCCGGCACTGAAGGCCAAAGATGCGGACCATCTGCAAGTGGCAATTGATTCAGCACGTGAGCACTGTGAGTTGATGGAGAAGTTGGGGTTTGGCCGATATGTGGTCTCACTTAAAAGCTCAAACCCAAACTCCGTCGTCGAAATCAATCGGCGCTTTGCATCAGACCTTCCACAGGTGCCGCTGCATTTGGGCGTAACCGAAGCAGGCCTATTACCGGACGGTGAGATTAAAAGTCGAATTGCTATCGAGCAGCTTCTGGCGGCGGGGATAGGAGACACGCTCCGCATCTCGCTCACACTTCCTGATGATGAGAAAGATAAGGAGGTCTTAATCGGTCGGCAAATTGTAAAGGATGTCTCCGAAGGCCGTTTTCGCTCTGTGCCAAAATTCATTCAGACCGGGTTAAATGTCATCTCCTGTCCCTCCTGCTCTCGTGTGGAAAACAGTGCGTTTGTAAAGCTCGCTCAAGAGGTTAAGGCCGTCACTGAGTATGCAAAACACCACTCGCTAACAATTGCTGTCATGGGTTGCCGTGTGAACGGGCCCGGCGAAACAGACGATGCCGATCTCGGTCTATGGTGCGGCCCAAACTACGTAAACCTAAAGCGCGGGAGCGAAGAGTTAGGGGCCTACAAATATGAAGAGGTTATCCCTAAGCTCCTAGAGCAGGTCGAAGCGCTCGTCTCCCAAAAGGCCCAAGCGGCTAATTTCTGATCCCAAGGGCGGCCCCGGAGAAGGGGTCGGGTCCTAGTGATTTCGGCGACTTAGCATCTAATCGAAGCAAAAGAGGTAAGTCACCGGATTTATTAGAAGGGGATGGAGTTTAGTCTCCGGTTTCAGCTCAGGGTTAACTCGAAAATTGAGGTTAGAACCGGTTATCTTTCTGGGTCCCCGGAATTGGGCTTCAGTATTCGGCCCAGTAAAAGGTTAGTGGTTAGTAAGATTAGTAAATTGAGTCGCAAACTACCAAATTTAAAAGTTGTTCCGACACTTGGTGGCGCAGAGTCAGCGCAAGGTGTTAGCGGCTATTCCTTTAACTCGTTCGAGATGCTCGCTCTGACTGAGCTTGGAGCGCTTGAAGCCGATCGCGTATCAAACCTTGTTCACCGAATTGTGCCCACAGGGGCTATCATCGGAGTTGGAGTAACTCCCCGCAGCTGGGATATCCGTCCCGTGTTGGCGGTCAGTTCTGAAGAGGGAGCCTCTTTAATTCGCTTCCTCGGACCCGAAGTTACGCTCTCTGTCAGCTTGAACGCTAGAGTAAAAGACTTGCTAGAGCGCGAGGCCTCAGTGCGAGACCTCTCGTCTCGGATACTTGGTTGGGGAATCTTAGATGGCCAGCTTTGGTATCGCCGTGAACTGGTTGAGCGTACTTTGCAGGATGATGTTTCAGAAGGTGGACTAAGCCTAGAACTTATCTTGCCGCTGGCACTCTCCATTGCGAAAGAACTGTCGCACTTTCATTCACATGGTATCGTTCATGGGCACTTAACCCCAAATAATATTGCGGTAGATTATTCCGGAAAAGTCACGCTTCTAGACGCAGGCATCGGGGTCTCTGTTGTCCAGGCCTCCTCCCTACTCGGAGTGCGCGACTTCCCCGCGGGATACGTGCGCGGAACTTTTGCGCCGGAGTCCGCGACCGGGGAATCTGTTTCCTACTCAGCGGATATTTACTCCGTCGGGAAGATAATACGTGAGCTTTTCTCGCATATTGAAAGTGGTGGGAAGAAATCATTAGCCGATGGCGACCTCCTGCATCTGGGGGTTTCATTTGAGATGCTGGACCTCATTGCGCAGATGACGCAGGCCGACCCGACCAAGAGACCAAATCTGGGTGCTGTGATTCATCGCTTAGAAGAGGAGCTCCGCCCAAGAGGTGAGACCCCGGAGCCACAAAAGGGCGCACCGCAAATCTCGCAAGGTAAACTCATACGAACCGCACGCGGTATCCCAGCGGTGACGATTGAAGCCGCGCGCAGTAAACAGCCGGAGATTGCAATAGCGGCGCCCGAGTCGCCAACTCACGCGGAAAAGCCGCGGACCGAGCGGACACTAATTCGAGAAGCCATTCGGAATGCCGGCATCCTCTCCCCGAAGAAGCTTTGGGAAGAGGGGGATGTGACGGACGCCTTTAGCGAAACTGCGCCGGACACAAGCTCAGTGACAACTCCGGGCACCACTCGGGCCACGATTGCTGAAACTTCTGCGATATTTGCTGAGAGTGCTGAGGGTAACGACGAGATTTCGCAAGGTGAACCCGAGGTCGACGAACCTGTCGTAGTGTCCGGGAAGATTAGCCCAGTTTTTTACGCCGGAGCAGCGCTACTCTTGGTGTTATTATATTTTTACCGAACTCAGTGGTCCACACCAACTTTTAGTTCGCCTGAAGAAATGGGGTTAGCTTGGTCCAGTATGCGACCGTCTTCGATGATTCCAGTAGCTGAGTCTGCGATTGACGAGGAACATCCGGACAAGATCGCCGAGACTCTGATAGTTCGGTCCGTTATCGCAGGCGACAAGCTTCCTTCGGGAGTTGATATTGAGCTAATTCGCACAGCATTTGATGATCGTTGGGAGGCTGAGCTTTCTAAAGACGATCGCCGCGTAGCGCTAACTCTGGCGCTAAGAGGTTTACTCAAGGGGAAGGCCCCTCAAGATCCTCCGGCGCTGTCCACGTTACACCCCGGAGTGTTGCTTGCAATTCTTGCCTCAAGCGGCGAGGGAGCAACGAAGGTTTTTAAGGGGGTCCCTCTTGATAGCCTAACCCGACTGCCCGCTCCAATTGGAATTGCATTTCAGGAGCTAACAAGAAGCAGTCCGGAGCTGGATTGCGGCTCAGAGGATGTGCGGCTATTAGCGGCACTGGCAACGGATGCGGCGATTGCACCCGAAGATCTTTTTGCCTTTCTCCGGAGTAATACCGAGAGAAACCTCAAATCCCTGGCGGTGCTTGTTGCGATAGACGATGAGCGTTCGGGAGTGGTGCTAAATACCCTATTGAATCATCCCAATCTGCAACTCGATAATCCGTTCATTGATTGGGGAAAGACTTGGAATCTCTCTTCATGGGATGAACTTGGAAATGGAGAAAAGCTTCTACTCCTTAGTGGATTTCCTCCGACAAAGCCCCTTGAGACGAACAAAATTGCGGTAATGTTTGCCCACCCTGCGCCAGCGGCCCGCAGCTTTGCAATCTCTCAAGCGGTAAACAGAATTAAGTTCTTGCACCCCGGGGCGATGACAGTCCTGACATTACTCAAGAGTTCCCCTGAGCTAGTTACTGCTAAGGGTACGCTTGAGCTGGCACAAATTCTAGAGGCCCCGGAGAAGGTAACGATTGAAAAGGCCCGCAAATTCTTAGCTTCAGAGCCGCCGTTAAATGTGGTTGAGGAGCTGCTCAAGGCGAGCGCTAAAGAAAAGTCGCCAACACGTTTAGATTTTGAGCTTGTGCGCTTCCTGCAGAGTCACGGCTGGAGCCCAACAATTGAGACTTTAACTCTGCTAGCGACACACCCAGAGCGGTTAACTCGGTTCGCTAGCTATACTAGGATTTTTGAACTAAGTGATAAGAAAGCTGCGGCGATGATACTTACACACGCCTTACGAAGCGAGAAAGACCCGCAGTTTATCGAACAGCTCAAAGTTATGCTTAAGGGGTTAGCCCTCGGCTAACTGATTTAGGGTTCCGTTTCCTCAGACTTCGCGACTTCCGTGCTGGTGACGGGGCTTGGCGCGGTAGTTTCTTCATCCTTGTCCTGGAGTTTACTCGAAACAATCCACCCCCAGTTATGTCCACGGCGGAGTAGGGTGTTGGCTTCGCGTTTGATTAGTTCCTGTCCTGAGGCATCAATTCCAAGCGCTCGCCAGTAGCGGGATTTTATCTCCGAGGAGCGCCCCATACGAATCTCTTCGATAATAGAAAACGCTGAGAGCCAGAGTAAGGACTCCTTGCTTGCACGGCTTTCGCCGTCAGTTAAAGAAAATGCGGCGACACCAATTGCGGCATCTCGACTCAGTCCTCCCGCTGCAAGCGCCATGGCGGCAACCTGCAGTGGGTCGCAGCCGAAAACCCGAAGGCCAACCTCATTCATCTCAATTCCGCTAGCAAGGGCCTCAAGCGTTTGCCGCACCTGTTCAGATGTACCTAGCGCGATTTGAATTGCCAAACCGCATCGTCCGGCAAATCCTGCGAGCATGCCTCTACCGGCACCAAACGTAGGAAAGCGCTCACCGACTAGGTAGCCAATCTGTGCTCGTAGAAGTGCATCATCGAGAATCGGACGTGAAACCTTCTCCGGCACAGCTGAACTCGCTCTGCGGGAGACGGAATGCATAAAACAAAGTGCAGCAGCAACTTCAATTCCAAGCAGGTCGATGGTCTGAGTTAGGCTGGGCTCCTTCGAGCCCTCGATTAAGGAAGCCGAGGCTTTTTTCCCGAGCGTTTTATCTGGTAAGGCCGAGTGCAGCAATGGGGCCATGGACCAAAACGCCATCTGCCCTCCTTTACCCAACTGCGAGCCACTAAATACCCCTCGCACTACAGGCCAAAGAACTCCAGGCACAGGGTTAAATTTCGCAACCAGATTACTTGCTGTCTGCCAACTGTCCTGGCGACGGTCAGCCTCGGCGAGCAACTGCCGGGCCTCATCCATGGCTGAATTCATGTCCCCAGGTAAACTACCACCAGCAGTGCTTGCGAGTGGCTCTGACTTAGCGGTCTCCCTGAGCGCAGCTATTTCACTCATCGGCCTCACCAATTTATTCTTGGGTTTTGAGCGCATTAAGCTAGCTTTATCAGGTATCATCGATTCAGAGGGAGGCCCTATTTTCGTTCTTTCTCTAAGTCGTCCGATCTCGTAATTTAGTAAAGGGTCCCTGAACCCCTGCGAATTGACATTAAAGTGTTTAACAATGGCCGGCAAAAGATTTTTTAAACAGCTGATAATTCAGCTGCAGCTATTTGGTGGATCCCAAAGTGTAGTTAGTCATCCGGCAAGGAATAGCCGTAGTGAGGGCCTGCGCGCAGGGCATCAGGGTCAAGCTAACATTAAGCCCCGCTTAGAGATTGATACGCTTCAGCCCGAAATTCTTCGCGAGCTATGGACAAAGCTGTTGGCGCAGTATTTCCCTGACCGACAGGACCTAAGTGACTATTCGATTCGCTGGGTTGATAGAAGTCAACGGAGGACGTTGGCCTCCTGTAGTGTCACCAGGCGTCGTGTGCATGTTGCCGCAGCACTTAACTGCTCTAGGTGCGAGCCTATACTTGAGCCGCTTATCTACCACGAGATGTGTCACGCTGTTTTGGGAAAGCCGATTGAGGTTGACGGTCGGCGTGTTTGGCATGGCCGAGAGTTTAAAGCGCTTGAGCGGCGACATCCTGGAATTCCAGAGCTAGACGCTTGGATTCGAGCTGGGCACTGGATGTCTGCGGTTCGAACCCACAAGTCTCGAAAGACCCGTCAGGCAAGGCGCGGCTATTAGTTTCAGCTACTTAGCGCTGCCAAAACCCATTTTTGAGCCCTTTATCCAATTAACCTGGAGCTTCAGTAGAGCGGCTAGTTTGCCGATATTATTACCGTTCTCTTGAATCCAGACGGAATTGAAAAGTGGAGCCCGCCTAAAGGTGTCCCAATAGTGATTGAAACCGGCGAACAGAAAATTCTCGAGTTTGAAACCGGTTCGGTTATCGCTGAACGGTATGAGGTCGTTTCACGGCTCGGCGCGGGCGG
>CAYMWO010000023.1:0-22587 GCA_964393905.1 uncultured Bdellovibrionales bacterium
GCGCCCCCCCTGTCGGCCCGGCGCGGGGGGGGGCGCCCCCCCCCAGACGTCTACTTCTAATAGGGCGGCGTTGTCTTGGATTAGTTGGTAACGGGTGGAGGAGTCGGTGCCCATTAGGGATTGGAGGTGGTCGGTTACGGCTTTTTCGTCGGCTACGGTGATTCTTAGGAGGGTGCGGGTGTTGGGGTCTAGGGTTGTGTCCCAGAGGGTGCTGGGGTTCATCTCACCTAGACCTTTGTAGCGGACAATTCTGGGGGAGACTAGTTTGTGCTTGGCTATTACTTCACGCAGCTCCTCCTCGGAGTAGGCCCAGTAGGCACTGGATTGGTCGGCGGCTCCGCGGCGTTTTTTTCCAGTTCCAGAAATTTTACTGCTCGAGTCTTCTTTTTTTCCGGCGGCTTTTTCTTGGGCCCTAACTCCCTTAGGGAATACGCCATAGAGCGGAGGTTTGCCTAAGTAGAGGCAGCCTTTAGCGATTAAGGGGCGTAGGTGTTTGAAGAAGAACGCCATTAAGAGCGTGGCGATGTGCATTCCGTCCGCATCGGCATCGGTCAGGATAATCACCTTATGGTAGCGGAGCTTATCAAACCGAAAGCCTTCGTCAGAGCCGGCACCAAGCGCTGAGATAACATTTGAAAGCTCTTTGTTGTCGGCAATCTTTTTTCCAGCAGACGCGATGGTGTTTAATACCTTTCCACGAAGCGGTAGCACGGCCTGGTGCCCGCGGTCCCGCCCCTGCTTGGTGCTGCCACCGGCGCTGTCTCCCTCAACGATAAACAGTTCGGAGTCCTCCGGTCTGGTGCTGCTGCAGTCCGCAAGCTTTCCCGGGAGATTTAACCGATGGCTGATACCAATTTTTCTCCGCACCCCTTCTACCGCTTCGCGCGAGGCCTGCCGCGCTTTGGCCGCGAGCATTATTCTGTTCACAATCGCGGTTGCCGATGAGGGCTTTTCATTTAATAGCTGCTCTAAGGAGCGAGCTGCGGCTTCGACTAATGGGGCAATCTCCGGGTTATTGAGTTTACTTTTAGTCTGACCCTGAAACTGCGCCTGGTAATTCTTGCCGGGCATTTTGACGGCGACCAAACACACCAACCCCTCCCGGATATCCTCAGCTCCCAGCTTTAACCCCTTCATCTGGATGTCATGCACAGCGATGTAATTTCTTAACGCCTTAACAATACCGTTTTTGGCGCCGATTTCATGGGAGCCACCGTCACCGGTATGAATGCCGTTAGCGTAAGAGCGAAACTCCTCGGATGTGGACTCGGTCCAGGCTAGGGCGATGGTAACTCCGACTTCCGTGTCCCGCTCGATTAGAAACGGCCCTTCGCCGACAATCTTTGCCTTGCGCTCCTCTAGTATCTGCTTCAGATAGGCAATCAGGCCATCTGTGTAAAAATACTCTCGCTTCTCGCCGCTTTTCTCGTCAAGAAACACCAGCCGAAGCCCTGGGTTTAAGTAGGCCTTGGTCTGCAGCGTGTCGCAGATAATCTCCTTCGAAAAATCAATCTTAGGAAAAATTGTCGGGTCCGGTCTGAAGAAAATCGCGGTCCCAGTTCCGCGCGCATTCTCCTTGGTGGTCTTTAGCGGCCCTTTGGCCTTTCCCCGGGCGAAACTCTGTTGATGCTCCTTGCCGTCCCGGGTGACAGTCGCCACCAATTCCGAGCTCAGCGCATTCACCACCGAACTACCCACACCATGCAGTCCGCCAGCGGTCTGGTAATTCTTATCGGAGAACTTCCCGCCAGCATGAAGTGTCGTAAGAATTAGCTCTAACGCCGGCTTCTTAAATTTCGGGTGCTTCTCAACTGGAATGCCACGTCCATTGTCGCTGATAGTGACGCTCTGGCCATCGGCATGAAGGGTGATATCAATCCGCGAGGCGTGACCATTCATCGCCTCGTCGACACTATTATCTAAGATCTCAAAAACTAGCTGGTGTAATCCTGCTGGCGTGTCTGTTCCAGCAATAAACATCCCCGGACGCTTCCGCACAGGCTCAAGCCCCTCTAGGACCTCAATGTCCGCCGCACCATATGACTTATCTTTAGTCATTTTCTTTTCAGCCACACTCATATCCGCTTAATCCCCACCACCGGAGCTCCGCGCTTAATAACCTTAACCCCCCGTCGCGCACGGCTGGCTATTGTCTGCTCTCTGATTTCAATTTCCCGCTCGCCGCCGTTTGCAACTTCCACCTGCACCTTATCATCTTTTGCTACCACACAAGCCAGCGCCAAACGGTCATCCCCCGGAAGCTTTTGTAAGATTACCCCCTTGGCCGCACCAGAAAGCGTCGGAATTTCTTTCAGCAGGAACACAACTCCATACCCTTCTTCGCTGACAAATAGCGCCAGGTTCTTCCTCGGATCTGCAGGAACTGGAAACACACCCCGCACCTCATCACGCTCTCCCACCCGCACGATACGTCGACCTCCCTTCTTTGTCTCAGCAAAGAAGTCAACGCCCATACGAAAGCCAAACCCTTTGGCGGTATAGAGCAGCACCTCTTTCTCTGCTTGCTTCTCCATATCAAGCTCTCCCGCCTCGTTCCGCGTAATAATCATGCAGGCTATCACCTGCTCGCCATCACCGAACTTAAAGAGCTTCTGCACCGGCTCTCCGAAACCACTAGTAGCGCTTAAATCAAAGACCCGCGAGACAAAGACATTGCCCTGGCTGGTAAAAATCGCGAGCGAATCCCGGGTTGATGCCGGCTTAGCAAAGAACAGGCTATCCCCCTCCCTCAACCGGGTTGTCTCCGGATCGTTTGTCTGCCGAATCCGTTTAAGCCAGCCGTCTTTAGTGACAATCACATACGCGTCTTCGTGCTGTAGATACTCCTCCGCCCTAAACTCCACCTCTTCGAACTCAGTTACCACCTGACTGCGACGCGGATCAGCATAAAGATCCGAGACCCGCTTTAGGTCCTCAGCGACAACCTCTCGCAAGAGCCTCTCACTCTTAAGAATCTTGTTAATTTCCTTCACTCGCGCACTTTTCTCCGCATGCTCGCTAGTCAGATCCTCAATTGAAGTCCGAGACAGTTGGTAGATATGCAAGTCGACAATAAACAGTGCCTGCGCTTCGCTAAGCTTAAACCGCTTTTGCAACTTCTCTGCGCCATCCCCCCGTCCCTCACTCTTGCGCACAATGCTAATAACTTCCGTGATGGCGTCAAAAACAGAAATTAACCCATCCAGCAGATGAATCCGCGTCTCCAGTTTGCCCCTTTCAAATTCGAGCTTGGACTTGGTAACATCCAGCCTAAACTGCACGAAATGTGCGAGCATCTCTCTGAGGGTAAGCTGCGCCGGACGTCCCGAGGTTGGATTATTGGTCGGAATTAGCGCGGTTAAATTGACATTGAAGTTATGTTGCAGGGTCGTGTGCTTAAAGAGGTAGGCCAGCGCCTTTTCGGCCTCAGCCTCAGAGGTTATCTCTACAACAATCCGCACATCATCTGTCGACTCGTCGCGGATATCGGTCAGCTGCGAGACCTTCCGGGCAATGATTATCTCGGCGATACTCTCCACGAGCGCGGATTTATCAATGCCGTAGGGGATAGAGGTAATAACAATATAAATCTTACCCCGCTTACCGTGCTCAATTTTGTAATCCCCGCGCATGCGAATCGCACCGCGGCCGGTGGAATAAATGGCTTTGAGCTCTGACTTGGTCGTCAGAATCGAACAGCCAGTGGGGAAGTCCGGGCCTTTAATCGCCCCGAGAAGTTTCGCATCTGTCGCTTCGCTGTCTTCAATTAATAACAACAACGCCTTTACCACTTCACCCAAATTATGTGGCGGAATAGCTGTAGCCATTCCGACAGCAATTCCGCTGGCACCGTTTATCAAAAGATTCGGCACACGCGACGGAAGCACAATGGGCTCCATTGTCGTTTGGTCGAAGTTATCGCGCTCGGCAACTGTCCCTTGGCCAATCTCCCCGATTACCTCCAGCGCCAAAGCAGTAAGCTTCGCCTCGGTGTAACGGTAGGCAGCAGCCGAATCCCCGTCCAACGAGCCAAAATTCCCCTGCCCGTCCACAAGCGGGTAACGCAGACTAAAACTCTGCGCCATGCGCACCATCGCCTCGTAACACGCCGCATCCCCGTGCGGGTGAAACCGGGCCAGAACCTCACCAACTACCGCCGCGGATTTTCTGTGAGCCTTATCGGGAGTCAGATGCAAGCTGTGGAACATCGCATAGAGAATGCGCCGCTGCACAGGCTTGAGCCCGTCCCGCACATCCGGCAGCGCCCGACTGTTAACAACGCTAAGTGCGTAGGTAAGGTAGCGGGTCTGCGACTCCTCTAATAAACCGACATCCACAACTGCCATGACAAAAGTCCTTTAAAGATTGGCCCTTATTGATTTAATTAGCCCAAGGCAAGCTGAAAAACCAGGGCGACGCTATCTTAGAGAGTTTTGAGAGGTGGAACAACAAAAAGATATTTTCGCGACTTCCGACTTGGAGACGCCGACTAGCAGAGTCGAGGAGGATTATCCTCCAAACATCGCCCGCAATCCAGATTTGTTTTTGGACCTGGCCGCATCCTTTGGTCCGGCTTGGCGAAACGGTATGAGGCTGAAAGCTAAATCTCGAATCGCATCTTTGGTTCTATCTTCCGAATTTTCATAGAGACTCTGTTCGGTAAAGGTCCATCCCCGTCCTCTAGACGAGTAGGGTAATGTGAAAACAGGCAGCGCCTCCGGGAAGAGATCGACTCCGGAGAGTTTTTCTTTAATCTCAGCCAAAGGGAATGCCTTGCCGCTAAAGCCATTTACCAAAACCCGCCAACGGGCAAAGGCAAACTCGTCGTGGTCGTCAGACTCCCGATACATGCGCTTTAGATTATCCAGGCTACGCTCAACTGTCGTGCGGTCTTCATCAACTACTAACAGCACCTGCTGACAAAGCGGCAAAAGCGCGAATGTCGCAACCCCCCAGGAGCGGCCAGCATCGACAATCACAATATCAAACTCCTCTTGCAGCGCTGGAATCAAGCTCTGGATGTAGTCGGCCGAGCTGGGCGCGCCTTCAATCACATCCGCTTTAAACTGAAAGCTTTCTTGGTATTGCTCGGGTTGCGCGACAATCGCCAAACGCCGCTCGTAGCTCTCAAGAACTGTCAGTAGCTCCTTTAAGCGGTGCTTGGGAACTGCTCCAGCTTGGAGAAATTCCAGCACCGCACGTCTCTCGCTCGCCCCACTTTTTGCCCAGACCGTTAGCTGCGGGTTGAAGTCATCGAGATCCAATAGCGCTACACTAAGCTCATGCTTTGCCCAACACGCTGCAAGCGCTAAAGCGACTGAGGTCACACCAACTCCACCCTTACACTGAGTCACGGCAATAACTCCCCGGTTCCTAACCGTGGCCCCACTTCCACCCTTGGCCTCGCCATCCAGGACAAACTGTGCCATCTGCGCGATGTCCGCGAGCGGCATAATGCGCGCTGAGACATAACGCCTAAGCTCTAGCGCCTGCGTTGCATAAACAGAATTTTCTAAGACCACCCCTAACGGCACGTCGGGATAGACGGCGCGAAAGCGGCTTACGGCGCTCTCTAATTCCTGGTAACAGCCGGGTCCGATAAAACCCAGCGAGGCGCTCTCAATCCCCTCAATTGAACTCAAAAGCTCAAGCCCGCCGGAGACTATCTCAGCTCGCTTTCTATCGGCTTGACGCAAAGCTTCCCGAAGCCTGGTAACCAGAACCTCGCGGGTTTTTGGGTCTGTATCAATTACCAGTATGCGCATTGCTTTTATGGAGCCGCGTTAAGAACTTCCTCAATTGCCTGAGTAAGATCGCTTGCCACAAATGGCTTCTGTAAAAAGGCGTCGGCTCCCTGCATGATAGCCCACTCACACGCCTCGTCATCCCCTTCCGCCGTAATCACAATCACCGGAGTCCCAGGAGCTGAGCGCTTTATCTCTCGGCAAATCTGAAAGCCGTCAGCCATCGGCTTGCCCGAAGCATCGAGTAGCTTGAGGTCCAGCAAAACTAAATCTGGCTCCTCTTTCGCGAGAATTTGGGCAATCCCAGTTGGTAGCTCATTATATACTGCAGCCGCATACCCCGCCTGCTTCACAAGCGCAGCGATAATCGCCGCCTGCGAGGGAGAGTCTTCAACAATCAAAACTTTAATTTCTTGTGGGTTCACTGTTTAGAGCTTTTTCTTGCCTGAGTTAACTCTGTTTCCGGTTTTCTCTCGCTGGAGCTCAAGTCTATAACAACTCCAAGCACCGGCCAAAATTTATTTCTGCTTATTTCCGATCTGGGCTAATGAGAGCTGATTTCGCTACCACCTCCCAAGGCAGGCTTCTGAGCAAGCGACAGTCCAGGCCCAACGCGTAACGCTAACCCCCGTTCACTGATGATATTCATCACTTTTGAGTCAGTGGTTAAGATCTCCCAGCGCCGCTTGCCATCCTGCAGCCCACTGAAACTCACCAGCGGGAGAATCCGAAACTGCCCGTTCTCCGCAGGCAACACCTCAGATAGCTCTTGGAGGCACGGCCGACCTTCCACCTTTCCCATCCTCAGGACCAGATTAACGGAACGTGAAATTCTTCGGACTAAACTCTCTACCGGTGCTTTGTCATGCGCAGAGATGGCGTCCAAAAACTTCCACAAACCATCAACGACAGAATCCGCATGGATTGTGGCAACCGATCCCGTAAAGCCAGCCTCAAGCGCCTTCAGGAATAAACGGCTCTCCTCCTCTACTATCTGCCCTAGGACAATTCGGTGCGGCGCCCGCTGAATGGCGACATTCATCAGGTCCACCAGGCTCACCCCTCCGGTTCCATCCCTCCGCTCTGGCCTGGTAATAAGCTTTTCCAGATGCACAGCGGGAGAGAATATCTCTGGGGCATCCTCGACGGTAATGATGCGCTCGTCAGAACTTGCACCACTCAGTAGCGCGCTCGTCATGAGAGTCTTCCCGCAACCGTTTGGACCAACAACTAGGATGTTGACCATCCTTGACCCGACAACCTCAGCCAGCCAAGAGGCAACCGTCGCCGGCAACACCTTTCCTTGCAGTAGATCGTAGAATGTCACCTGCCTAATCCGCGGAATCCGGATACAGACTTTAGCCTCTCCACCCTGCGCAATAAGTGGGTGAATCGCGTTTAACCGGGTATGAAATTTATCATCGAGAATGCAATCCACTATCGGGGAATTTGTGGAGAGCTCAGCACCGACACCGGCAAGAGTAGCCGCGATAAAGAGCTGATACTCCTCCTCATCGCGAAAGCTAAACGGCGTCTCAAGAGTTTGCTCTTGTCGGGTTACCTTGATGCTTTTGTGATGGTCAATAAATATCTCTGTTACCAGCTCATCATCATAGAGCGCCTTAAGCGGCCCTTTCCCCAGAACCAGTTGCTGCAGCTCTTTCTCCGCCCGTTCTTCATCTCGCACCGTAACCTTAACTTCCCGGGCAATGCCTTTAGCTGCGCTCTGAACCGCTCTCTTAATCACAGCAGGATATTCACTAACCGGGAACGGGTTCTCTTGTAGCTCTCGCAGGACAATCTTCACTGCGGGAGACATGAGAAAATCCACCTGCACGCTCGTTCGCGTGCCTTCGCTTAACCACCATGGAAGGCTCTTCACCTCTTTCGAGTGTTGTTTGGTGTCTTTTGTTTGTTGGCGTCTGCGGATTACACGAAGTGAGGAACTTCCAATGTCATCCTTCCCTTCAGACTCACTTGCCTGCTTCGCTTTTGCTGCTGCGGGTAACTCCGGCGTAGCCGTTGGCTGTCCCGGGACCGACTCCGCAAGTAAATCTTGCAGAAGCTTCTCCGCCTCCTCAACCTTTTTGCCAACCGTCAGAAGCGCTCGCTGACTCTCGCCATCGCCGAACATTTCATCGGCCTCTACGACATCAGGCGAGATGAGCACGGCCGAGATATCAGACTCCCTTGAGGATTTGCTCTTTTGTAACCGCTTTAACAGGCCCGACATCTCAGCACTCCCAGTCCGAGTTTAACGAAGTCGCTTAGTTCCCCCAGTGCCGTCCACCACACCGATTGCGCCTTCATCATCAATCGAGAACATGCGGCTCTCGCCGTTGATCCAGACGTAGCTAGCTGAACGCTTACCCTCAGAAGCGGGCGGCTCTTGAGATTTCGCGACCGGACTTACTGTGGAAGGCGCAACCAGTGGGCTCCCTTCGATGGTCTTCACCTCCGGCTTAGGTAATGCGCTAACCTCCACTGGCGCAGGTTTACTTACCTGCGGTGCGGCCTGAGTGGCCTGAGGGGCCTCAACTTTCGGCGACACGGGAGACGTCGGTGTGGATTTGATAACTGTCACCTCAGGGACATCGATACTGAGGTTTGGTGGATTGACTAGCTCATGTCGCGCCGGGGCCTTGCTTGGTTTGAATGCGGCGAGCAGTGCGGACTTATCGGGCCGACCGACCAGCGCACCGACCATGATTACTAGAACTAAAACGACAAATATCTGCGGAGTGCGATCGCGGTTTGGCGCTTTCTCTTCGCAACAAACATTTTCCGGTTCAACGCGCATGACAGCTCTCCCCATGGCTAGAATTGGCTAGAAAAAACTTCCACTTTCCAAGATGTTAGATAAATTATCGGCTTGCTGAACCGTTCGCTTAAGCGCGCTCTGGGGAGCGAAATCGCGCTCCAACCAGCTAGATTTACTGGCTAAGTCACCCCCACCAACCAACTCTCACTTTCCCGAACCGCCGCAAGCAGGTAGATTCCGCCGCAGTCGTCTGATTTTAAGGGGTCTGAAGTGGATGAGTTACGAACAAAGCTGAAGGAGAAAAAGTTCTCCGAGTGGTTCAAGGACGACCACATTCTCCTACATATCGATAGCCGGAAAGCAGGTGTCGCTGTGCCAGAGAATCTGGTTAATAACCCGGCTTTAACCTTAAAGCTCAGCTGTAACTTTCAGGGTGCTACAAACTTCGATGCCAGCGGCATCACCAGCTACCTCCGTTTCGCCGGAAACTATTTCGAGTGCATCCTTCCCTGGGACGCCATCTGGGGAATGACCAGCGCCAAGTCTGAGCAGCAGCTTTGGCCAGAGGATATCCCACCAGAGCTTGTGGCCGAACTCGCCAAGGCTAAACTAAAACAGTTTGGCGCCAAGCTATTTGGAAAAAAGGATAAGGGCGAGAAGCAGGAAATTCCAAAACTGAAAGTCGATTCTCCTGCAGAACCAAAGACACCGTTTCTGAAGCGGATTAAGTAGCCGAAAGTTTTGTGGGAGCGTTATTCTTGTGCGCTAGAAAATACAGCACGGGAACCGCCATCCGGCTTAAAAGAAGAGAGGCTACTTCACCGGCCATGAGCGAGATAGCCAGACCTTGAAAAATCGGGTCAAATAGGATGACCCCTGAACCAACCACTACAGCCATCGCTGTCAACAACATCGGTCGGAACCGGACCGCACCGGCATCGATGACAGCCTCAGCCAACGGCCAACCCTCCTTCAATCTCAGCTCAATAAAATCCACAAGAATAATCGAATTCCTCACGACGATTCCCGCCCCGGCCATGAATCCAATCATCGACGGCGCACCGAAAAAGGCTCCCATTAGCCCATGCGCTGGTAAAATTCCAATCAATGAAAACGGAATCGCGGCCATCACAATTAGCGGGGTGATGAAGGAGCTAAACCAGCCGACCATCAACAGGTAAATTAGCACCAGCACAACCACAAATGCGGCCCCCAGGTCACGAAACACTTCAAGCGTAATTTGCCACTCGCCGTCCCACTTGAGTGAGAGCTCACTAACCGCTGAGGGCTGCGAAATATTGAATACCTCCAACGCTGCTTGCGAGTTCCCGAACTCTCGCATGTCAACAGCTGCCAGCTTACGGTTAAGTTCAGATATCGCATAAACCGGACTCTCTATCTCCCCCGCCACATCCGACACGACATAGGTAACCGGCAGCAGATTCTTGTGATAGATGCTGGTGTCGGTTGTTACCTGCTCGACCTTCACCAGCTCACGCAGAGTTACCAAAGCCTGCGGGGTTTGCTGGGTAACGGGCTCCGGCAGCTGGTTACCGTCTCCGGAACGAACCCCGATGTTTAAGAGATCCTGGACCTCTGAGCGCTTTGAGAGCGGGAGTTGCACTACGATTGCCACATCCTCTTTTTCCTGCGGGATATGCAGAATTCCGACCCGCTCGCCTTCGACTGCGACTTTTAGCGTCTGGGAGATTGTCTCCGCTGAGATTCCGTGTAAGGCCGCCTTCTCTTTGTCTATAACAAGCCGAACCTTCTGTTGCGGCGCTTCGACATACCAGTCCACATCGACTACGCCTGGTGTCATCGTCATCAGCTCCCGCACCTTAGTGGCGAACTTAAGACGCTGCTCATCGCTCTCACCGTAAACCTCAGCGACAACTGTCTGAAGTACAGGAGGTCCCGGCGGAACCTCCGTAACCGAAACCCGAGCGGAAAATCGCGCGGCAATCGCTGCAATTATTGGACGGACTTTCTTTACAACATCGTGACTCTGTAACGAGCGCTCATTGCTAGGCACTAAATTAAACTGGATATCTGCAACGCTTGCCCCTTGGCGGAGGAAATAATGCCGAACTAGGCCGTTAAAGTTATAGGGAGCCGCTACTCCAGCGTAAATCTGATAGTTCGCGATTTCCCTTTCGGCACTGACCTGTCTTGCAATCTCTTTAGCGGCCTGGGTGGTGCTCTCTAAGGAGCTCCCCTCTGGTAGGTTTAGAATAACCTGGAACTCGCTCTTGTTATCGAAGGGTAACATCTTAACTTTTACCAGCCCCAAGGCTACGAGAGATCCTGCCAAGATTAGCAATAGGACTGTCCCACCGATAAAGTAAAAGCCGTGACGCCTACTCGATAGCAGCATCCCCATCCAGTGCCGATAGAAGTGGGTAAATCTATCCTCCTCATCAAAGTCAGGTTGGGTCGAACTCGCTTTAGCTAATTCATCCGTGTGAGCTTCTCTGTGAGCTTCTCTACCGTGCAACACCCTTAACGCACCCCAGGGGGTAACGATGAAGGCGATTACCAGGGAGAAGAACATCGCAGCACTTGCACCGATGGGGATGGGTCGCATATACGGACCCATTAACCCACCGACAAAGGCCATCGGCAGGACCGCAGCAATTACGGCGAAAGTTGCGAGTATCGTAGGGTTTCCAACCTCGGCTACGGCAGCCAATGCAATCTCAGATGCTGGGCGTCCTCTATTTTCCGGGAGTTTAAAATGCCTAGCAATATTCTCCACTACAACAATTGCGTCATCGACAAGGATGCCGATTGAGAATATGAGGGCGAACAGAGTAATGCGGTTTAGCGTAAACCCCGTCAGGTAGAATGTTAGTAGGGTCAGGGCCAGGGTGGAGGGGATGGCCAGGAGAACAATCACTGATTCTCTAGCCCCAATCGCTAAAAAGATGAGCAGTGTAACGCTTAGCACCGCGATACCCATATGGAACAGAAGCTCGTTAGCCTTATCGGCCGCGGTCTCACCGTAGTTTCTGGTGACAGCGACCAGAACATCTCTCGGGATGATATTCCCCTTTAGCAGTTCAATTCTATGTAAGACCTCGTCAGCAACGGCAACAGCGTTTGTCCCCGGCCGCTTGGCAATAGTCAGCGTTACCGCTGGGTCCTCAGAGAAGGTGCGCGCTTTTGAGGCTCGATCTCCGAAAAACACATACTGTGACGGCTCCTCAGAGGAGTCCTCAATTTGTGCCACATCTCGTAAGTAAACAGGTTTGCCGCCACTTGCACCGACCACAACATTTTCAGCGTCGTTGATGCTACTTAAGAATCCTCCACTCTCCAGCAATAGCTCCTGATTTGAGGCTGTCAACGCCCCGGCCGAGAATTGCCGGTTTGCTTGGTGCAGCGTTGAAATTAGCCCAGCCGGGGATAGCCCCCTCGCCGCCAAACGGATCGGATCGAACAGCACCCGCAGCTCTCGTCTTAACCCACCGATAAGTTTTGCCTCAGCGACATTCGGAACGCGCTTTACCTCCTCCTCTATCTGAGCTGCAAGTCGACGGAGCGTAAAGTGATCGTATCGCTCACTGTGCAGAGTAAGAGCTAAAATCGGCACGTCATCAATCGAACGGGGTTTAATTAACGGAAACGAAACACCCGGCGGGATACGGTCAAAGTTTGATTCAAGCTTCTGGTTAAGACGGACTAGACTGTCCTCTAAATCCTCTCCTACCTTAAAGCGCACAATTACCAGACTCGTCCCCGGCTTGGATGTCGAGTAGACATACTCAACTCCGCTAATCTCCCACAAAAGCTTCTCCATCGGTCTGGTCGCCCGTTCCTCAACCTCCTTGGCTGAGAAGCCAGGCATCGAGACCATGACATCGACCATTGGAATTTTAATCTGCGGCTCTTCTTCCCGTGGGAGCATGAACACGGCAAGGATTCCAAGCAGGACGGAGGTAATAATCAAGAGCGGACTTAGCCGAGAATTGATGAAGGTCTTGGCGATTCCCCCGGCAATCCCTGGATGCTGACTCTCCTCACTCTCTGTTCTGCGCTTCACGGAACTATCTCTAACGACACCCCTTCGCGGAGGTCCTTTGTTAGCGGGAAGATGATACGCTCTCCGGGAGAGAGCCCCGAGAGTACTTGAACATTCTCGCCGAGCTCCTTACCCAATCTCACTATCCGGAGCTTAGCAATGGCATCTTCGGATATGAACAGATACTCAAGTTGGCCACGCTTAATAATTGCCTGGCGCGGAACAGAAATCGTTTTAATCTTTTCCCCAGGCACTAGAACCCTACCGAACTGACCTGTCCTGACGGTCGAGGTGGGAGGCAAGCTCACTTTTATGTGAAAGGTGCGGCTGTTCTGATCAGCAGTGGGGGAGACCTCCAACACCCGTCCAGAAATTAAACTTGAACTTGGCGGGATACTGATCTGGAGGGTCTGCCCCTCTGAGATGAAATTGATGAGTCCTTCAGGAATATCGGTTTCGAAATTCAGCGCCTGCGGATCCTCGATTTCAAGCAGCACCTTTCCCGGAAGCGCCAAGTCCCCGACTTCGACAAACTTACGGGCGATTTTGCCGCTGAACGGGGCTCTAAGTTGGGAGTAGGTGAGCATTGTTCGCACCTCATCCACAGAAGCACGTGCTACTTCCGCACGAGCCTTGACCGCGTCAAACTCCTGGGCCGGAACCGCTTTGGAGGCTACAAGATTCGCCGAGCGTCTCAAATCGTTCTCGGCTTGGCTTTGAACGGCCAACATCTGATCGAGCTTCGCTTGAATCTCTTTAGCATCAAGTTCAGCAAGGAGTGCCCCCTCGTTTACAGACTGGCCAATCTTAATCGGTAGTGCCGTAATGCGAGCACTTAACCTTGACTCAATCGAAGCGCGGAGCCCTGCCTGAACGGTTCCCGGAATCTCTTCGTTACCGGCAACTTCTTCTTCGACTATATCAATTACCGAGGCCTTAACCGCCGTTGATGACCCAACTTGCGAACCACCGGGTTCGGGATTCGAACACGAGGCAGCCAGCAGGAAAAGGCCCAACAACATGCTCACGTTTAGCAGGTATCTGTGACCAAGCATTACTTGCAAGTCTCTCCCTTATTTGAGCAGCCACACCCAAGAATCTTCTCCGCCGGACAGAAGCCAGTAAAGGCAGATTGAATCAGGTTTAGGCCGACGAAAGCCGTCAACAAAAGCCAGCCGCTTCCGTAAACCAGGCTCAACGCCAAGCTCGAAAGAACCATCGCACCGGCAAATACACGAACTTTTTTATCTAAAGTCATAACTACACCCCTCTTGCTAATTACATTTGCGTATGATTATATAGTTATGTAATTAGGATAGTCAAGCCAAGAGTTAGCTAGCAAATGGGCCAAAAACAATTAACAACAGACTCACTAGAGCAAATTGCCGGGCGATTTCGCACATTGAGCGAGGTGAGTCGACTTACGATATTGATGCAGCTGAGAGATGGGGAGATGAATGTCTCTCAGCTAGTCGAGGCCACCAAGCTCACACAGGCTAATACTTCACGCCATCTTCAGGTGCTAACAGAGAGTGGCATACTTGGGCGTAGAAAAGTGGGGCTAAATGTCTATTACTACATCGCCGACAAATCAGTGTTCAAACTTTGTGAACATGTCTGCGGAAGCTTAAAGGGTCATTTAGACAAAAGGGCGAAAGCCTTCGCTTAACAACCTTCCAGCCACAAAAACGCATTCCGGAACGGAACTATCCACGGGCTAATCTCGTGCTCAGCACGGAGCTCGTGCGGGTAGTAGGCCCAGTTCCAAGGATACAGGCTGCGTTCGATATGCGGCATAATCATCAGGTGTCGCCCGTCGCGGGAGGATACCGCGGCGGCGTTAAACTCCGCACCGTTTGGGTTTGCCGGATAGTCGCTCGTGATAAATTTCAAAGGAATATCGTAGGCCGCCTCGCCCTCTGGTAGCTCAAACCGGCCTTCGCCGTGGGCCGACCAAACACCAAGCTGAGTTCCAGCAAAGCCCTTTAAGAAAATACTATTCGTCTCTCGAGTCTGGACATTTACAAATGTGCTCTCGAACTTCCCTGAGGCGTTATGATGCATCCGAATCTTCCTCTTATGCTCCGGATAAAGTAGCTCCGCCGCCGCCACCAGCTGACAGCCGTTACAAACTCCGAGCGACATCGTATCCGCCCGCCCGTAGAATTCGCGCACAGCTTCAATCGCCCTCTTGTTATAACGAAGCGCCCCCGCCCAGCCCTTGCCGGCACTCAGCACATCGCTATTAGAGAATCCTCCCGGAAAAGCTATCAGCTTAACTCCCTTAAGGTTCTCGCGGCCCGACATCAAGTCGCTCATCGTCACATCTTTTACATCAAACCCAGCAGCAAACAGGGCAAACGCCATCTCGCGGTCGCCATTTGTCCCCTTCTCGCGGATTATCGCGGCGGTCACTCCGCTCTTCTCCGTGCGGCGGATATTAACTCCTAGATCTTTAAACTTACCGGAAAAGCCCGCTGGGAACTCATAGGCTAGCGGATGCAAGGCATGATTCTTAAACCGCTCCTCGGCCTTCTGCGGGCCGACCTGCTTACGGTCAAGTAAATAAGAGGGCTTAAACCACACCTCCCTAAGCTCAGAAATTTCAGCCGAAAAATCCAGCCCCGCACCAACCAACTCCAGGGCTTTTCCCCGCACTTCACCGATAACGAACGAGCTAAGCCCCAAGCCGACAAAGCTCTTAGCAATCCGCTCAGCATCCTTGGCCCGCACCTGCACGACCACACCAGGCTTTTCGCAAAAGAGAAAGGCTGCAACCTCACGCACATCGTCATGAATATCCAGCCGCACGCCAATGTTTCCACCAAAGGCCATCTCGGCGACTGCGACAAGCGCTCCGCCGCTTGAGATATCGTGACCGGCAAGTATCTCGCCTGCTAAGATTTTCTCCTGCAGCGCATTAAACCCAGCAGCAAAATGCGCTGCGTCCTTTACCGTAGGCGCCTTATCCCCTATCTCTCCAAGAGTCTGAGCATAGCTACTGCCACCCAGTGGATGATCTGCAATGCCGGAAAGATCTATATAGAGAAGCTTAGTGCCTAAAACCGGCTTAAGGTCAGCACTGACAACTTGTTTAACATTTTGGCACTCCCCAGCCGCGGTCACAATTACCGTCCCCGGCGCCATGACCGTCTCACCGCCCTCATACTTCATTGTCATCGACAGCGAATCCTTCCCTGTAGGGACAGCAATTCCAAGCTCGATACAAAATTCAGAAAGTGCCTGAACAGCGTGATAAAGTCTGGCGTCTTCGCCTGGTTGCTTCGCGGGCCACATCCAGTTAGCGCTTAAGACCACTGAACTTAAGCCATCCTTCAGCGGAGCCCAAACGATGTTCGTAAGCGCCTCCGCTACGCTTAGGCGCGAGCCGGCGCACTCATCAATAAGCCCCGGAATCGGCGCACTTCCAAGTGCAGTCGCAATCCCGCTCTCGCCTGTAAAATCCAGTGCCATCACCCCCACATCGTTTAGTGGGAGGTGTAGCGGGCCAGCACACTGTTGCATCGCCACGCGCCCGGTGACACTTCTATCGACTTTGTTTGTAAGCCAATCCTTACACGCCACCCCTTCTAGAGAGAGCACAAGCTTAAGCGCCGCGACTAACTCCGCGCCGCTCTTAAATTCAGCTTTTACGGGCGCCAACTTTCGACTAATCACCTGATCTTGCAAGACCGTCTTGGGTGCGCTGCCGAAGAGCAAATCCAGCGGCATATCGACCGGCTTTCTTCCCCCTTTCTCTCTAAAGACTAAGCGCCGTTTTCCCGAGACCTCCCCCACTACATAAAGCGGAGCGCGCTCCCTCTCGGCGATAGCTTCCAGTAGGGGCACATCGTCCGCCCCGACAATCAATCCCATTCGCTCCTGGGACTCGTTACAGATTATCTCCCGCACAGATAGGGTCGAGTCCCCTACCGGGAGTGCGTTCAAATCAACTTCACCACCTTCAGGATCCAAAAGTTCAGCGAAGCAGTTGATATGCCCGCCCGCGCCGTGGTCATGCACCGACTTAATCGGGTTATGCTCAGACTCAGAAAGTGAACGGATAACGTTAAATGCTCGCTTCTGCATCTCCGGGTTAGCGCGCTGAACGGCGCTTAGTTCAAGCGCCTGCGAGTATGCGCCAGTGTCGACTGAGCTTACCGATCCGCCCGCCATGCCGATGCGGTAGTTGTCTCCACCAAGCATGATTAACTTGTCGCCCACAGCCGGGGTGCCCTTCAGGGCGTGCCGCGCATTGGCATAACCGACACCACCAGCCAGCATGACTGTGCGGTCGTAGCCGTAAAAAGCATCACCGACCTTCCCCTCGTAGGTTAGCACCGACCCAGTAATCAGCGGCTGACCAAATTTATTGCCAAAGTCAGAAGCTCCGTTTGAGGCCTTAACTAAAATCGCCTCCGGGCTTTGATACTTCCACTTCCGGGGTTTAGTTTTTTTCTCCCAGGCGCCGCTCTCCGATCCTTCGGTGCGCGGGTAGGCTGTCATATAGACTGCCGCGCCAGAGAGCGGAATAGAGCCGATTCCTCCCGCCATTCTATCGCGAATCTCGCCACCACTTCCGGTGCTGGCTCCGTAGAACGGCTCGACTGTTGTCGGGAAGTTATGCGTCTCAGCCTTAAGCGAGATAACGGTGTCGATTGGCCTAAGCTCGAAAAAGTCCGGCCTGTCGCCCACCGGTGGCGCAAACTGCAGAACCCGCGGGCCGTGAATAAAGGCGACGTTATCTTTATAGGCAGAGACAAGATTTTTCGCTGCGCGCTTTGAGGTCTCTTTAATCATCGAAAAGAGCGATGGCCCCTGCTCCTTGCCGTCAATGACAAAGGTGCCGTTAAAGATCTTATGCCGACAGTGCTCGGAGTTTATCTGCGCAAAGCCAAAAAGCTCGGAGTCTGTCAGGTCACGGCCGAGGTTCTCCTTTTCGCGCTCGAGGTAACTTATCTCCTCGGCGGACAAGGCGAGCCCCATCTCGGTGTTAAACTTGGCGATATCGGGAACAAAAAAGACCGGTTCCGGTTCGGCTGTAATCATTAGTGAATGCGCATCGAGCCCTGAATACTGCATCTCTAACATCGGATCGAACTCACTTGTGGTGAGCCCAGTCGAACCACCAGCGGATCGAAACGGTTCAATGCGCTTAATGCCAACTATTCCGACGTTGGTCGCAATCTCCGTGGCATTGGTCGAGTATGGAGAGATCATCTCGCGGCGGGGTCCGATAAAGGCCCCCTCGACTTTATCTGTGGGGAGCCTCTGGCCATCGAGGAGCCACTCGAGCTTTTCGATATCTGCAGCGCTTAGCTCGCTTTCTGACTGGATTAGAAAAAGGGTCTCTTGTTGTCTAAAAAAGGTGGTGGTCATCAGTTGGGCTTATTAATTCGCTCGAATTTACCGCCTACGGAAAATTTCCCAGTCGTAACCTACTGGATTGTCAGGGATTTCCGCATTGACCCCAGCCGTCTCCGAGGGCACTGGAGGGAATATCCGCTGCCAGGACCCATCTTGTAACAGAAGCGCGCATAGCGAATCAAACCGGTGACAAAGCACCTCATTTGAACCAAACCGCGGAAGAATTGAAGAGAGCCCCGCCCCGCTCTGGCGCACGCGAAACAAGCGAGCACCAAGGGTTGAATCAAACTCGAAAACCCGCTCGTCGAAGAGCACCTTCCGCTGCGGCCCGCCGTGAGCGTCAGTCGACGGCTCCCCCTGTTCATTCGCAAACCGATAAATCAGATACCCACCAACGTCCGGCGAGTGAAACACCGGCCGTCCAGACTTATCTTCTAAAACTGCATTAACGGCAGACATCGGCAATAAAAACTCAGCCACTGGAACATTGAAAAGATGGGCGACATTTACAATCGTGAAACAAAGCGCCAACCAAGTAACACCGATACTAGGCACTGCGCCGAGCTTAGCAGCAAGCCGACGGATGCCCTCGGCTATTTTGCCGAGTTCCGCTGTAACACCATCCTTACTCGCATCTTCCCAAACCGTCGCTAGACTTAAGGCCAGCACAATCAGTGCATATGGAGCTAGCTCTCTCCAAGCAAAGGCCAGCAAAGTTGTGCCCACAGCTACCAACATCGCCCCGCGACGTATGGTTTGCGGTTGATAGTGCCAGAACATCGCAAGCAGCACCCAGAGCACCAACATGAATGAAATTGGGAAGTGGTAAATCGTCCCCGGCTGTAGTTGCAATAGCGAGAAGGTCGCTAAGGTGTTTAGTCCAGAGAGCGCACCGGAAAGCATCTGGACCCCAAAATATGGGGTAAAAAGACCGCCTAGGACCACGGTCAATAAGAATATTAGTCCGCGCTTACGCTCGCTAATGACTATCAATCCGGCAATCCCGGCCCACAGGCCAACATTACAAAGGTTAGCACTTAGAATTGAAAGGAGTAAAAGCTTGAGCCAAAAACCTCTGCTCATCGGCGTGCGGGCCAGTGGCGTGCCAGCTGCTTCGCATCGAAACGCCAACCCTAAAAGCAAAACGAAAAAGATAAAGCCGACAAACTCATGGCTGTACGCAATTCCAGCTCCGATTCCACTTCCAACAATTACTGTCAGGCTTGCAGTAAAAAACGAATCCTTAGTCAGCCGGCGAAGAACAAAAGAGAGTGAAAGGTAAAGCAGAAAAAAAACGGCGAGCTTCACAACCAGCAGACCTGAATGGGGAAATGCCTCGCGCATTAAACTTAGGGTAAGTTGATAGAGCCAGCCTGGACTCTGCCAGCTCTGTCCCTCACCAACTAAGGTCCAGAGCTCAGCTCTTGGAACCTGCTTGTGCGACCTAATCCAATCACCAACGGTTAGGTCGAAAAAGGTTTGAGATTCAAACACCGGCGCACAGAGATAAGTGGCTACAGCGCTAAGAATAAAGAGTAGTTTAAAATGGGAGATATAAGGGTTCGGCGAGGAGCTCTCTCTGTCTGCCGCTGGGGAAGAATCAGTCGCCAAGGGTTTTGAACTTTCGCCCGCCATATTATTGCGCATCCTGTGGCCTAGCCCGTGGTCCCGTATGGCCAGAGCGATTTCGACAGCTAAAAAATAGGAATTCCGGCCTGGGGTTCATCCCTATTTGAGCTTATGCTATACGGTATTGGGAAAAATCTGGCAGTTGAAAAAACTCCTTTTAAATCCCGGGACGTTATGAGAGCGGCGGCATCTAACCCCTGGAAGTTAATGTCAAACTTGAGATTATGGTCATAGATAATTTCAGAAAACTGTTTTGGAGCGTTGCGCCAGTGTTCGTCATTGGTCTGCATCTGGCGCTCGCACCAAGGGCTTCTGCCTGCCCGGATATTAACGGTCTGCTAGACCGTAACTGTGACCGCCGGGTAGAGATTGTCGCATTTGGGGATTCGATAACATACGGCCGTGGAGACTCGACAGATCTGGGATACCCCGGGCGCGTAAACCAGATTTTTCCTAATGTCTTTGTCTATAACTTAGGGGTTCCGGGCGAGAATACCTCGAGGGGTCGAGCCCGCTCGGCACAGCAATTTCCCCAGTTTCCAAACGCTGATTTCGTCATCGTGCTTGAGGGCACAAACGATTATTTCGTTCCGACTCATTCCGTTGAAAATACTAAATCCAATATCGTTACTATGAAGCGTAGCGCTGATAACTTCGGCGCCATCCCGCTTCTTGGCAATCTCACAGCCGTCCGCCGCAGCTACCAGAAAAGCTGGGTCAGCTCAGTTAACGCTGCAATAAAGCCCTATCGGGATATTAACTTTTATGGTCTCGGCGAGGGTATCATCAGCGGCGACCTACTCCATCCCAATGATTCCGGTTACCAAAGCATGGCAGAGCTAGTGGCCGCTGTTTTACAGGAACAGACCGCCATCAACCGACCGGCGGACTCTGATGGAGACGGGATGTATGACTTTGCTGAGACGCAAATCTACGGCTCGAACCCGTTTGTAGCTGACACCGATGGGGATGGCCTTGCAGACGGCGCCGAGGCCTTTACTTGGGGATCGAGTCCGTTGTTGCTAAATACCGACGGCGATGATTTCTCGGATAATTACGAGGTCACCGTGCTGCACTCAAACCCGGCAGACCCACGGCCGACCGCTCCGGTCATGCAGGAGCTTGAGATTCTCTCCGGTGGCTAACTCAACCCTGCTCGGTCGAGCATCAGTAGATTCAACAAAGCAAGTCTAGCTGAGTAGGTCGGAACGCCAGTGGCTTCTGTCACGGTAGAAGCGACGGCTAACGCCCGACGGGCATCGGTAATTGTCGCCGCCTCGTGATTCATCGTAATCAAACTCACACCTAAGTTGTTTAGGATGGCCGAGTAGAGTTCAGGGTCGAACTTCACCTGTAGCGCCTTCTTCGCCTGAGCAAGATGCTTTACCGCGCACCGAACTTCTCCATACTCTGTGCGTCCACCAGAGAGCCCGGCGCCGAGCGCAAGCTGTCCACGAAAAAATCTCGCCAGAGAAACCGGGGCAAACGTTCGCCACTGTCCTCGAATATTCGCAGCCGAGCTAAAGGCATCGTCCCTCTGAGCGCGCTGAAGCTCTAGTGTTTCAGCGGATGGATTGGTTGCCGACGGCTTATCGAGCCCCTTCGCTAACCAACCCAGATAATGTCGGGCCAGGTCTGAGGGCTCTGCCGGCAACCGAATGCTATCCGGTGTTCTTGTAATCACTAACGCCAAGTCACTTCCATTGGATCTAACAACCGCCGCCTGAGCCTCTAAATCAATTCCATAATAGACCGCCTCTGTCCGCAGCGCGTGTTCCCCACTAGAGGAAACTCCCTCACTTAATACCGACGAATTAACTACCCCCGGCTCGACAAGACTAACTCTGTGTTGCAGGAGAACTCTCAGCCAGTTCGGCTCTCCTAATACGAGAAAGGCCGCAGTTGGCCGAGCGTCAAGCCAACTACGAGCCTCATCTAGGGAGGTGAATTCACGCTGAACCATCGACATTAACGGCAGCGAATAGGCGTTTGCTACCTCATTATATGTGCGATAGAGCTCCCTTGCCTTCAGTTCGGATTTGTCGTTATTTAGACGGGCTAAGTAGACAGTTGAGCGACCAAGCTGGTGGGGAAAGTATCCACGCACATGTATGGCAGCTGTCAGCCAACAGGCTAGAATAATGGTAAGCGGCACCCAGGAAAGTCGATATTTAGAGTTGACTGGCAGGCGGGCAATACACAAGAGCGCGACGGGGAAAAGAATTGTTTGCGCATCCTCAAGCAAAAAACCGATGCGCGAGGCGATAAAAATTACGAGTGCTACTCCAGCAAGCCCGAACAACCAACGCCGGTCAAGATGCTGAAAGATGGGTGTGTAAAGTTTAGAACGCACTGAATTTAAAAATATGTCTCTAAAAAACGAAACTCCGGAGAATAATGCTGCTGCGAACTCGCGCACCGGTTCTCCTAAATTCACCTGCGACCAACTTCGCCAGGGCGAGCCCCTTTCTAACCTAATTCACAAGATTGGTCACGAAATCGGCAACCCACTTACGGCGATAATCTCTGTGGCCTCTGTAATGCAACGCTTTACCCAGAGCGGGGATAGCTCACTTAAGGAACAGGAGCTAAGCTCTCAGAGGGTGGGCTCCTATTGCGGTTCGATTCTCGACGAAGGCTGGCGCATCAACAGCTTAAACGAACGGCTGGTGCTAATTCTCTCAGCTAAGCCCGGAAATCCCGAGGCAGTTGATGTTGTCGAGGCGCTTAAGAAAAGCTTTAACCGAATAAAAAGCCGTTTTCGCCAAAAGTTTCGCGGCATAGATATCAGCATTGCCGCGCCCGAAGTCCCGGTTTATGCCTTGGTGGACGCCGAGCAGTTTCAGGTGGTGTTGATTGAGCTTTTAAAAAACGCCTATCAGGGGCTGACCAACAACACCGAGGTTTCTGAGTCTGACGAACTTTCGCTGGAGCCAATTGAGTGCGCCGTCCATGTGGTTGCAGGAGAGGCGGAGATTGTAATCGCATCGAGAAATACCCAGCCCTGCCCTATCGAGCTCTCCGAACTGTTCGAACCGTTTAAGAACGGATATCCGATGAGC
>CAYMWO010000024.1:0-21732 GCA_964393905.1 uncultured Bdellovibrionales bacterium
AATTTGAAAAGCTTCTAAACGAAGACTTTGACGCGACAAAACCCGGACAGCTCGTCACGGGGAAAATCATCGAAATTGGCCGTGACTATGTAATCGTCGATATCGGCTACAAGTCCGAAGGCCACATCCCTATCTCCCAGTTTTACGACTACAACGGCAAAGCCGAGATAGTTGTTGGACAGGACATTGAGGTGCTGCTTCTTGCTCCGGAGAATGAGTCCGGTGAAATAGTTTTATCCCGTGACCGCGCGCAACAGCTGCGAGTCTGGAACAAATTGGAAGAGGCCTATAACGACAGCCTAACTGTTGGCGGTCGCGTTGTGCAGAAGGTCAAAGGTGGATTGCAGGTGGATGTTGGCGTGCCTGCATTCTTGCCGGGTTCACAGATTGATATCCGACCGCAGCGTAACCTCGACAAGTTTGTCGGCGAGGAGATGCAGTTTAGAATTCTGAAATTCTCCCGCGAACGCGGCAATATTGTTCTCTCTCGCCGTGTGGTGCTTGAGGAAGAGCGTAATGCATTAAAGCGCGATACCATCGGACAACTTTCCGAAGGTGTTGTGATGGAAGGTATCGTGAAAAACGTTACTGACTACGGCGCGTTTATTGACCTCGGAGGAATCGACGGCCTGCTGCATATCACAGATATGTCTTGGGGTCGTGTGAACCATCCGAGTGAGATTCTAAGCGTTGGACAGAGCGTGCCGGTGGTGGTGTTGAAATACGACCAAGGCAATGAGCGTGTCAGCTTGGGTATGAAGCAGTTGCACGCAAATCCTTGGGAGAAGGTCGAGTCACGTTACGTTCCTGGCACAACTGTTTCCGGAAAGGTGGTTAGCCTAACCGACTACGGCGCGTTTGTTAAACTAGAAGAGGGTATCGAAGGACTAATTCACGTGTCGGAGATGAGCTGGACCAAGAAGGTTCGCCATCCTTCGAAGGTGTTGGAAGTTGGACAGGATGTTGAGGCCGTGGTGCTGGAAGTCAGCGCTGAGAACCAACGAATTAGTTTAGGTCTCAAGCAGCTTACAGCCAACCCATGGGATGAGCTCGTTAAGGAGTTCCCATCAGGCTCACGTGTAACAGGTAAGGTCCGTTCAGTTACTGACTTCGGTATTTTCGTTAACGTTAAGGACGATATAGACGGCCTAATCCACGTCTCCGACTTCTCTTGGACAAAACGTATCAAGGATCCGAAAGACATCCAGGATATGTTCAAGAAGGGAGATGACGTTGAAGCCGTTGTGCTCGAGATTGATCCAGAGAATGAGCGTCTCAGCCTTGGCATTAAGCAGCTGACTCCGGATGTTTGGGAGTCTGTTCCGCATCGTTACCCAGCAGGCGTTAAAGTTAAGGGTGCAATTACCAGCATTACTGACTTCGGTGTGTTCGTAGAGCTTGAAGAAGGCGTTGAGGGTCTGATTCACATCTCGCAGCTTGGCATTAACAAGGGTGAGAATATCGGCGACAAGTTTAAGGTCGGCGATGAAGTTGAAGCAGAAGTTACCAACGTTGATCGAGCAGAGCGCCGCATCAGCCTGAGCATGAAGCCAGCCCGCCGTGGTGGTGGAAAGCAGAAGGAAGAGTATGCGCAGTTCCTAGAGGACTCCAGTGCGGCTGTGACCTTCGGCGATTTGTTGCAGCAGCAACTAAACCGCAAGGGTGGCGACGAGTAGTAGAGTCTTTCTTAGAGAGACTTAAGTTAAAGGGCTGCGGAATCTTCCGCGGCCCTTTTTTTTTGATAATTTCTCTGGGTGGCCTAGCTGTTTCTTAGACTGAAGCCCAAGAGTTTGCGACGTAAGCGCTCGGTGGCTTTATCAGCAGAGTTCCGCACTCGATCTTCGAACCACTCACTAAGCGACACTGAAAAGAAATGATCAAAGGAGTCGTCCTTATTTAACTCAGATGCGGATTCCGGACTCTGTGAGAGAGTTTTGGCTATTACATCAAGGATCGTGCGTTTGGTCCTTTCGTCTGGCAAGCCGTTTGAGACCAATCCAAGTTTGCCGGCGGTAATAAGAGTTGCGACTTCCCTTAATCCGGAAGCCGCTTGTTCAATCGCCCGACAGAGAGAAATGCTCGACTGCGCATCAGATAATACAAAAGCTCGCTCGGGCTCGTCTGTTAAGGTCATCTCGAACGGGGCGTCGATTTCGTATATTCGGGTAGGCTCCTTTAGAGTTCGGCCGCTTGCCTCTCGCACTGCCTGCGCCACAATCTGGGAGAATGCCCCTTTAGTGTATGGACGTTGGATAACTCCATGGATACCGAAGTTTGTAAGCCCCGAGGAGTTATCCGAGGAGTTATGCCGAGACTGGTTTACAACGGCGATATACGCACATTGAACGGCATTGGGGATTTTCTTAGCGCGAGTAATAAAATCAATCGCCCGCTCTCTTGAGACGCTCGGCCCAATTACTACCGCATCTGGCGATTTGGACTTTAGCAAGTCCAGTCCGTGCAACAATGATTTTGCATCAATCACCCGTTCAAAAAGTCCGAGTGCTTGCACATCGCGGCTTAGCTTGAGCCTTGAGTCAAAGCTCGAATCCACTATCAGCCCTTGTGAGAATGCGAAGTTATCTGACACGATGTTATCCACAGAAAATCTAACTAAGTGAACTCCTGACAGCGGCGAAAGCGGACCTCTAAATCCAGATATTCGGATGCTTTCAATCGCCTGGGGAACCTAAAATTAATCCCCTTTTTTAGCCCGCTAAAATTGCCTGTATCTCCAGTGATTTACCCTTTGAGCCTCGGCGTGAGAAAACGAAAATTATCTCTAAGACTCTCACGCAGAGAGGCGGGGGCGCAGAGAAAGTAAGCAACGGATATGGTGAAGTGACAGGGCGGGGCTTAGGCCGTATATTCCGGCTTCGGCGTTCATATCGTTTAAAGTTGGAGATTATGAAGGAATATCGCGGAGAGAATACGGCACAGCAGTTGTCGCTAGTGCGCTTAGGGGACGAGCCATCAGAGCTTGATTCGGAGAGAGATGACGAGCCTGAGCTAACTGTGCCCGTTCAGAGAGTAACTTCCTCCACGAGAGAAGCTACAGTTAGGGAACCTGAGGAGCGGCCGACAACTGAAATGGCTCCCATGCTTCGGCAGTATCTGGAGCTTAAGCAGCAATATCCCGAGCATATGCTCCTTTTTCAGGTTGGGGATTTTTATGAGGTCTTCTTCGACGATGCAAAAATTGTCTCGCAGGCACTTTCGATTCGCCTGACATCTCGCAATAAAGATGCCGCGAATCCGGTCTCGATGTGCGGGGTGCCAATTCATGCACTCGATAACTATCTTCCCCGGCTTTTGCAGCACGGACTTAGTTGCGTGCTGGTAAGTCAGGTTGAGGAGCCTGAGAGGTCCGGGAAGGGGGCCAAAGCCGTAAAGCGCGAAGTCACCAGAATCGTTACCCCCGGAGTGCGTTACGCCGGTGATGGGCTAGACGAAAAAGATTTTAATTTCCTTGCCGGAGCATTACTCGGCTCCCGCGGCGAGGGGGCGGTTGCCTTTGTTGATGTATCCACCGGGCATATGCGTCTTCAAGAGGTGCAAAGTGGCGAAGAGCTGTTAGAGACAGTGGAGCGGATACGACCGGTGGAGTTGATTCTCCCCTTAACGCTTTATGGGACTCCGGTTGATAAGTCCGCCAAATGGTATCGTGAATTGAAGCGCTTCGCCGAGGAGCGGGGTTGTCACCTGGTGATGAGACCGTTCGAAAAATCAGATCGCAGTCGTTTGACAGAGCGACTGGGTGAACGGTTAACCGCGCCTGAAGCGGCGAGAAAACTCGGGATTCAGGTCGAAGGCCTTTCTCTCGAAGCTCTGTCCGTTCTTCTCGGGACACTAAACTACGTTGACGAAATTTCCTTTGGTGATCTACCAAAGTTCTCCGACTTTCGCGTCGAAGGCCAAGCTAAAACGGTGTTTATCGATGCCGCAACCTGCAGAAACTTGGAACTAACGCACGCCCGCATCGATGGAGAGAAACGAAACTCCCTTGTGCACCACATAGACTATACTAAGACAGCAATGGGCTCCCGGCTGCTAGTCAGTTGGCTGCTAGCCCCCAGCTCAGATCTCTTAGAGATCACGGACCGGCACGACGCGGTTGATGATCTTCGCCTTAAGACCACAGTACTTGAAGGCTTTCGCACTGAACTTCAAGGGGTACGTGACTTAGAGCGCATCATAACCAGAATTACCAGCGGCCGAGCTGTGCCAAGAGATCTGGGAATGCTGTTGGATTCAATCAAGCCACTAAAAAAGGTTAAGGAGTTACTTGGTGGGCTCGAGTCCAAACTCTTGCAGAACCTAAATACGCAATTTAATGAGCTGTCAGAGATTCGGGAACTATTGGAGCGCGCCCTCGGGGAGGACCTGCCAAGTAAATTTAACGAAGGTGGTATTTTTCGAGCGGGGTATCATCAAGAGATAGATCGTTTAAAGAATATTCGCCATGAGGGGCGTGGCTTCCTAGCAGCGCTTGAAGAGAAAGAGCGCGAGCGCACGGGGATTACCAGCCTCAAAGTGAAATTCAATTCGGTCTTTGGGTATTTTATTGAGGTCACAAAAACCCACCTCGCAAAGATTCCATCGCACTTTGAGCGCAAGCAGACACTGGTGAATGCCGAACGGTTTGTCACTGAGGAGCTAAAGAGCTTCGAACTGGAGATTCTCTCAGCCAAGGCTCGGCAGATTGAGTTAGAGAAGGAGCTGTTTCTTGAGTTACGAGCGCAGGTCGGCGCAGAGGCAGCTCGGATTCAAGCCACTTCCCAGCAGTTATCTGTATTGGATGTGCTATGCGCATTTTCACACCTAGCATTACAGCACAATTTTTGTCGGCCAGAGCTTTCGAGCGAGTGTCGGTTAGAGATTACTTCCGGACGCCATCCCGTCGTGGAGCGGGTTATCGGCCAATATAATTTTGTGCCGAATGACACCCGTATGGATGGAACTCAGCGGCGGTTTGCAGTTTTGACCGGCCCCAACATGGGGGGTAAGTCGACTTATTTGCGACAGGTGGGTCTGATTCAACTGCTGGCCCAAGCCGGTTCATTTGTGCCGGCCTCCAGCGCGAAACTTGGATTGGTTGATCGAATTTTTACCCGTATCGGAGCTGCGGATGACCTTACCCGCGGGGACTCGACCTTTATGGTGGAAATGCGCGAGGCGGGCACAATCCTGCGTCGTGCCACCCAACGCTCATTGGTATTAATAGATGAGATTGGCCGTGGCACAGCAACAACTGATGGTTTAGCAATTGCCACTGCGGTTGCCGAGTGGTTGCATGATCGTATTAAGTGCCTAACTGTATTTGCGACTCACTTTCATGAACTGACAGGTCTTCCGCAAGATAAGGCCGGTGCATTTTGTCTCTCGGTGGGAGTGGTGGAGAAGGCCAAGGAGATAATTTTTACCCATAGAATAGAAGAGCGAGCAGCGAGCCGAAGTTATGGAATAGAGGTAGCCCGACTGGCCGGATTGCCGGAGGAGCTTTTGGGTCGAGCCGAAGATGTTCTCCGCGAGCTTGCGGGAATAACGCTGGGGATGCCCCATGTTCCCGTCCCCGAAGTTCTCTCTACTGAGATACATGCTAAGGCGGCAAAAGAGGACCCAGTTCAGGATTCTCGCTTGTCCGAGCTGCTGGAAAAGATTACTAACTGTGATCTGGACAAGATGACTCCGCTTGAGGCTCTGTTGGAGCTTAACGAGCTGAAAGAGTTGTCGCGATTACGTTAGTTTTTTTCAGCTAATTTTCTGGTAAGGCATGTTTCGCAAAGCGCTAATTATTGTTTCGCTGCTCCTGTTTCACCTGCAAGCGGCAAGCGCAGTCCCGCAACAGCAGCCCGCGCGTCAGCGGAGCTTTAGTCAGGCTCGGTTTCTTTACGACCAGGTAAAAACAGTTGACCCGCGAGTAACCAACCTGATGGAGTGGGAGCGTGCGGCTTCAGAAATTCTTAAGTTTCTGAAGGAGTCCCCAAAAAGCAAAGACGCGCCGCAGGCGATGTTTGCTTTAGGACGGCTTTACGAAAAGACCTTTCAAGCTCGGCAGTTTCGCACCGGCCTTACTCGGGCGGTCTACTTCTATGAGAAGCTTTCGCATGACTACCCCTCGGATGGTTTAGCTGACGATGCCTTGCTGTCCTTAGGCGAGTTGAGGAAATCCGGCTTAGGGGATGATGTCGGGGCCCGCGCTGCGTATTCGGAGATTGTTGATAGGTATAAAAGCGGAGATCGATTTGCCGAAGCTGAGAAGAGATTAAGGGCTCTCGAGCTGTCGGAAGTTAAAGCCACGGCAGCCTCCCCAGTAAAGCCCGCCCCAGCGCTCGATAACGGGCCTGAAATTGGGCAGAAGACACCAGATAAGCTTGCTGAAAAGAACCCGGCAATTGTTCCAGAGAAGAGCCCGGAAAAAGTTAAGGACGAAGGCGGCTCGCTCCTTAGCGGACTTCTTGGTGGGATTACCGGCAATAAGCCAAGTGGTAAGGAGGTTTACTCCAAAAAGCGCGACTTTAAGCGAGCGCTAATTGTGATTGACGCTGGGCACGGCGGCGAGGATTTGGGGGCGTTGGGGCAGGATAATATTCCGGAAAAAGACGTGGTGCTGAATATTGCCATGTTTCTCGACGAGCTCCTCCGCGAGCGGTTGCGCGCGAGAACGGTGCTTACCCGAGGACGGGATGTTTTCATTCCGCTCCCCGACAGGACAAAAATCGCAAACGATAATCAGGCCGATCTGTTTATTTCAATTCATGCCAACGCCAGCGTTTACAAGACGGCGCGCGGTATTGAGACATATTATCTTGATAACACGAATGACAAGTCGAGCCTTAAGCTAGCCGAAAGGGAGAACGCGAGCTTGAGCTTTAGCGGGCACCAGATGGGGGACCTCGGGTTTATCATGAGTGATTTGATTCAGAATCAAAAGATTGATGACTCGATTTCCCTGGCACATCATATTCAGGACTCCATGGTCGGGACCTTGGGGCGCTACTATCCAGATGTTAAGGATCTAGGAGTGAAGAAGGCGCCGTTTTTTGTCCTGGTAGGAGCGCACATGCCGTGTGTCTTAGCCGAGGTGTCCTTTATTGATCACCCCGAAGAGGGTCGACGGCTTGTCGATAAGCGCTATCAAAAATTAATAGCGGAATCTATGTATCGGGCCGTGCGGGACTTTTTTGGTAAGCGCTAGCCCATACAGTTTCCCCTCCGTGATACTCCAACGTATTAAATGAGTATGCTTAGTTTGGATTTGAAAAGCGCCCTTGGGACTGCTGAGACAGCGCTCTTGGAGGTGCTAGGTCTCGTCGCCGCTCGGCAGGGTTTGGAGGCGTATTTGGTGGGCGGGGTGGTGCGCGATGTATTGTTGGGGGGTGGGAGTTTAGATAAGGACATCGACATTATGACTGTCGGTGATGCGCTCGCCTTTACACGAGAGCTTTATGCGCGCTGGGCTGAGCACTTCCCCGGGCTTACAAAACCAAAGAAACCGATAATCTTTAAAAAGTACGGCACGGCAAAATTACTGTTTGAACCGGAGCTACTTCCGGGAATTGATTGTCTGGATTTTGCTACCTCCAGGAGTGAGCACTATCCGCTCTCGGGCGGTGTCCCTGTTATTTCACCTGGAGACTTATCGGCGGATTTGGCGCGGCGGGATTTTTCAGTGAATGCGATGGCGGTGAGTCTCAACAGTAGTAGCTTTGGAGACCTGATTGATAGGTTTGATGGACAAGGGGATCTCCATAAGCGACTACTGCGGGTTTTGCACCCAGCGAGTTTTATTGATGACCCGGCGCGGGTGATTCGTGGGGCGCGCTTTTTGGGGCGATTCGGTTTCGGCTTTGAGGAAGTAACTCGGGGGTTGGCGCTGGAGGCTGTTAGCGGTGGGTATTTGCAGCGCCTGCCGGTGGGGCGGCTGGTTGATGAGTTGGGGAAGGCGTTTGAGGAGCCGAAGTTGCAGCCGGTGATTGAGGCGCTTTTCGCCTTGAACATCCCGCAGAGCCTCTCACCTCTCTTCTCACTGACCGATACAGCGCGCGGGGCGTTAGCAGATTGTGGCAACATAATAGAGGGGAGACGAGAAGCGGTTTTCGCGGCTCTGACGCTAGAGGCAAATGACGACGAGGTCGCGCGGCTTATCTCTGAGCTTGCTCTGCCACAAGCATTTGGAGTCAGGCTTCTTCAATTCAGAAAACAGCTTTCTTCTAGTGCCAAGGAGTAGACAGTGGAAATTGAATTCGCTGCACTTCTCGGTGCGGCCTTTGAAAAATTAATTGCTGACGTTCAGTTCATGTCAGGACTTTCTGTTGGGGAACGAGAACTGGCTGTGGTGCTGGATAAAGCACTGGCCCGCGCTAGCGTCTCTCAATGTCCGCCGGAGATTGGCGAGAAGATCTCCTCAAATATCGTTTTTGAGTTTGGAGCTGTGCTCTCCGGGTGCCACCCGAGTGCTAAGTTTTCTCCGCTAGAGGCTGGGTTGCGGCTTATCGCTATTGCTAAGGAGATGAGCCCAGGAGTGGAAAGCGCAGACTCCTTACCTGGATTCCGATTATCCGTCGGTGGTTTGGGGCATATTAACGCCACTCCCACCGCTGAATTTATTTCAAATTACCTGGCACGGTATTCGGCGGATGCGGATGGATTTCGGCCGACGAGTTTTGTTTTGCTTTCGCATTTGCTTCCGGGGCGAGCCGTTCCGGGGTTTCGTGAGTTCGAGTCTGGGATTGGACTGAGCAGATCTAGAGTCTTGTCGGTTGCGATAAAGAAAGAGAATCGGGACTTAGAGGAGCTTCGCGAGCATATTCGGGAAAAGCCCGTAGTCTCCCCTGCCGACGTGCTGATGTTTCTCGGGCTTCTTGCAGATAGTGAGATTCAGGTGCGCCCATACCTCGAAGGATATCAGTCCAGTCAGAACCTACCTTGGTACTTTGAGCGCTTCCTTAGGGACTCAGGGATGGTTCAGGGGGTGGAGGCCAAGCCCGAGCAGTCACGGGAGAGTACGAGGAAACCGGATAGTAAGACCGGGCGCTCAACGGGTTCTGTAGAGAGGAGCGATATGCGTCATATGCGACAAGCTGGGCCTCGCGTTAATCCGGGGGTGTTGCTTTCTCTTGAGGAGCAGGTATTGGGGACGAGGTTTAGTTATCTGACCGCCGCTAAGCTAAAACGCCCTGAGATTATAGTTGGGCATCTCCTTGGTATTATTAGACAATTTTATTCGATTTATAACCGTCCCGAGGTTCGTGCTGAGATACTTCAGGCCGAGCCCGATGCAGCGATTTTGCGGTTTGCTCGTCTTACCAGGGTGGCGCGGGGGCAGCTGGAGTTCGTTTTATCGCGGCTTAAATTCAATCCGGAAAGTTAATTTGCTGTTTGGTTCTGAGCAGACTTTGAGTGGATTTTAGTCGGCGAGAACGGCAATTTTTTAAAAGTTCAAGATTGCCGTGTTAAAGTTCTGTTGCGGGTATGCTGGTTTCGTACTACAGACTAATTAAATCTTAGATTCTGGAGTACTTAAGATGGCAACCAATCTCAAACCGCGTAGTGAACCCGTTACTTATCCGAGTTCAAATATGCTTCGTGAACCTGAAAAGAATAGTTGGCACATGCGCCTTGGGCTCAGCCAGTTGGTTGTGCTTTGGTCGGTGCTGGCTGGCACGATGGTGATGGTTTTCCTCTTTGGAATCTTTGCCGGTAGGGAGCAGGGACTTAAGACAGCGCTGGACGAACAAAAGTCTCCATCTGTGCGAGTGCCGATCGCTCGGGTCTCCGCCCCAGGAAATATTGGGGTTGATTCATCTGTAACAAATCTTGCTGGGGGAGTTGTTGGGGAAGGGGCAGCAAAGACCGGCGAATCCGGAAAGGGTGCTGCCGCTGCCAATCAGGACCTGGCTTTTGATTTTTCGCAATCCGCCCCAACCGTTACAGGCAACAATGTGGGAACCGATCTCGCAGCGGCTGATGGGTCTCGGGACTCTCAGGCAAAGACTGCAAAGGGCAATGCTCCGGCGATTGGCTTTGCTGGTAAGCCGGTGATGGACTCTTTGGAGCTAGAGACCGAGAGGGTTGGTGATAAGCTTGGGAGTGTTGAAAAGGATAATGATAAAGCATTGCAGCCCGCCGCAGCCCAGACAGTTGCGAAGGTTGATTCTGATGCGGCTAGGCTTTCTGATGCTGCTAAACTAATTGAGACGGCAAAGCTCTCTGAGCCCGTGGCTCCGGTTTCTGATAAAGCGTTAAAGAGCGAAACGGCCGCAGCCAAGGGTGCAGTGGTTGAGACAAAAGTGGTAGAGAAGAAGAAAAAAGAGGAAAGGTCCGCTGAGCCCTCTGAGAAGACACAATCCGTCACGCAACCTGTTCGCGGCAAATGGTATGTTCAAGTGGCGGCGACCGAGACCAAGGGCGAAGCTCAAAATTTAGTCTCTAAACTCCGTGCAGCCGGTCACAAAGTGGCTCAGCAAGAGGCTCGGGTTAACGGCAAGACCTTCACCCGGGTCATGGTTGGACCTTTTAGCGAGCGAAATGTTGCAGAGGCAAGTCGCAAAAAGGTTAAAGCTTTAGGCGGACTAGCCTCCGATCCAATAGTTAAAAAGGTTGGATAGAAAAGTTCTGGCACCATAATTTGCGGTTATTGTGGCTAGGACTTCGTGCCAATCTAGACCGAATATTATACCCAAACCCTGTGGGTAATATAATTATTTCAGCCTTAAACCGGTTTATTCCGAATAATATTCTGTACCTCTGGTGGCTGCCCGGCTTGCGACCCTAATAAACAAAAAGGCGCTCTGACCCTTAAGGTCAATCAAAGCTAGCGTGCTACTAAGTGTTTAATATAATTTGCTGGGAGTACTATTTTAACCCGGACTACTGCTGGTTTTCGATTTTGGAAGAACGAGTTGATTCAAATTCAGTTCAAACTGGCGTAACCATACGAGCGCAGCTCCGCCATGCTGTCAAAACTGATGTCGGTCGAAGGCGCTCAGAGAATCAGGACTCTTACGGCATCGCTTCTTCCAATCATGTAAATCTTTATATCGTTGCGGACGGAATGGGTGGAGCGCGTGGTGGTGCTACGGCTTCAGCCTTGGCGGTAAACTTAATTCCAAGGGTCTCGATTGACTCGCAAGGAATACTAAGCGAGAGCTCACTTAAAGAAGCAATCGAAAAAACAAACGATGTGATCTATTCCCAAGGCTCTACTCACAGCAGCCTGGCCGGGATGGGGACGACCGTCGTGGCGCTCGCTTTTCTTGGCGATCGGGCAATAGTGGCGCATGTTGGGGACTCTCGCATTTATCTCCTCCGGGATGGGGAGCTAAAGCAGTTAACGCGTGACCACACCTTAGTCCAGGAACTTGTCGAGTCAGGGGCAATCGCGGAGAAGGACGCCGAAAATCATCCTGTCTCGCATATGCTTACCCGATCCCTCGGACCGACAAGTCATGTGGAGGTTGATGCCCGCACTCTAGAAGAGCCCGTTAAAGAGGGTGACCGTTTCCTGCTGTGCTGCGATGGGCTGTTCAATATGGTGCAGGTTGACGAGCTGCGGAAAATTGTCTCTAGCGTTGAGCCCGAGGCGGCCGCTGAGCGACTTGTCGAACTGGCAAATGAACGCGGCGGCACCGATAATATCACGGTCGAAATTGTTGAAGTAATAGGTTTCGCTCCGGCGGCAGACGCCAGCGTTATGACCGATGCGGAGGAGGGCGCGGGTCTTGAACTAATCGCCTCGACGCCGCTATCGGACATTAAGCTCGGAGTCGAAGATCTCCCCGACGAAGAGGGTGATGGCGCAATCGAACTGGTAGATGAGTATGCAGAAACTACCTCCGAGCCCCAAGTTACTACGGAGCCTCCCAAGGCACCGCCGAAGAAAGCGCCTGCCGCAGGCGGGAGTGTCTATGACTCGGTAATTTTTGGTGAGCAACCTACCGCGAGCGATATTCAGTCACACCAAGAAAAATACGGACAGAAACCCGAAGAGGAAATGGCTGAGCCAAAAGCCGAAGGCTCCGATAAAGCACAAAAGGCTAGCGAGAGTGCGATAAAAGAGGAAGAGAGCGCGGAGGTAGAAGAGGAGTCTGGTGAGTTAAGCGCGGCCGAGATCCTAGCACTAAAGCGCGTGGGCATTGGAGCTGGGGCTGTAATTGCTTTGGCGTTATCTGTCCTCGGTTACACTTTGTTGTTAAAGAAGGGGCCGGAATCTGGTTCTAGTCCTATTCCGGCGGGCTACTCAGCGAATAAGTCAGTGGTCGATCCAATGGCCGCAGAGAAGAGAAAGAGCGAGCAGGCGGGTGGGGATAAGGCTGGAGAGCGGGAGAGAGAAAATGCGCTTAAGGAGCTTGCTAGTTGGGAACCAAAGTCTGGGTCGGCTGCTCCGGTAGAAACGGCACCTAAGGTTCAGCCTAGCGATGCGGCCGTTCATGTATCAGACCCCATGGGCGAGAAAACAGAGTCGGAAGCTACTGATGGGAGTTCAGGGTCTGACATAGTTCCAGTGAAGGATTTTGGCGAGCAGTCACTGACTGAAGAACAACCAGTGACTATTGAGCCCGAGTTGCAGTATCAAGAGCCCCCAGCGGAACTAAAAAACGTTATTACCCGTACCTGGGATCTCTCAATTCCTGGCATTCCTGCTGTTGAGAGCTATTCCACCGGTTCTTCTTCCGGCGCGCCCGATCAGCCAATTGTCTGGGAGCATGAGGAGTTGGCGAAAGAGCAAGCCGAGCAGGCATTGGCGCGGGACACCGACCAAAAGAGTTTTCAACTTGGTCAGGTCAGTAAGATGTTAAACGATGTTGAACGGGTTGATATTTATAATCGCAAGGTTCAGCTTCGTGAGAAAATTGCGGATGTTGACGCTAAGCTTCGCGCGCTAAATGGCAGCGCCGAGGAGCGGGCGAAGGTAAAGGAGAGCGCCCTTAAGGCTGAGCTTAAAGTAATTGAGCGGGCGCTTGATTTTACTAATAAGCAGCTAGAGACAGCCAAGCATCTCTACTCAACTTGGCTTGAGCGGAGGAGTTTAGCCGAGACCGGAGGCTTGCTTCGAGTCGCGGAAACTCTCGCCAAGGGTGATGCGGAAATTCGGCGGGAGAAGTTAAGCTTTGAAAAGAGCTCGCTCAGATATCAGGCGGCGGTGGAAAAGTTCCGGGAAGATACAGCAAATACCGCTACGGTAGGGGAGATGACTACCTATGGTGAGGAGATGAAAGTTCTTAAGGCCAGGCTTGAAGGACTGGTGTCAAAGGCAATACACGACGCCTTAGAGAGCACAGCCAGCCGCATCTCAGAGCAGAAGGTTATATTGTCGGATTTAACCCGTCGGCAGGCTCAGATTAACCGCCACATTGGCTTTACTAAAGGGCTCTCCTCGACTCCGGCAAAACGCCGGGCAGAGCTTCAGCACTCACTGTTCGAAGAACGGAGTGCTCAGACAAAGGAGCTTGAGTCGCTTAGGAGCTTTGTTTCGGATACTGACGAGATAACGCTGCGTCGAGCGCTCGCACTGAAGGACACCGGCGTTAAGCTGCCGTAAGGTTGTTCAGAAAACGGCGACTTCTTCGAGATGTTCCTTCTGAACTCGAATTGGCATCGGCGCCGTTTTCTTGACTGGAATATCCCCCGAATTTTCTACCCCTTTAGTGTCCTTTACCTACAAGCTCCAGTACCGTATTATCCGCCCTTCATTAGTTTGTTATCGAGGGTTAAAGGGTGCGATGAAGCGTTACGCGATTGTAAGTGTTTACGATAAGACAGGACTTATTCCGCTGGTTCAGGCCCTAGTCGAGCAGGGGTTGGAGATTCTCTCTACTGGCGGGACAGCAAAATTCTTGGTTGAGAACGGCATCCGCGTTACTTCAGTTAGCGACTACACTGGGCACCCGGAGATTTTAGACGGACGGGTCAAAAGCTTACATCCGAAAATTCACGGCGGAATCTTAGCCCGCACCAGCAACCCGGCCGACATCGACGAACTAAAGGCCAACGACATCGCGGCGATTGAGTTTGTCGTGGTAAATCTCTATCCCTTCACCGATAAAGTCCGCGAGGTGGTCTCGGCTAAGAAGGTCGACCACGAATCTCTGATTGAGGATATTGATATCGGTGGTCCGACAATGATTCGGGCCGCGGCTAAGAATAACCAGTTTGTCGTCCCGGTCTGCGACCCGCAGGACTACGAGACCATCATTGGCGAGCTTAAAAACGGTGGCAAGGTCTCCTCCTCGACGCGCCGGCAGCTGGCAGCAAAGGTATTTCGCACAATGGCCGCCTACGATGGAGCGATTGCACGGTATTTCTCCCTCGAGGAGAGATTGCTGGAGGAAGATGGTTCAGAAAAGCTATTGGCACCGGTCCAGAGTTTGACCTTGGGTCAGGTTTTACCGCTCCGCTACGGTGAAAATCCGCACCAGGCGGCGGCCCTTTATCGTCCGGTCTCGATTGGGAAAAACACGGACCGCCCGTGGTGGAAGCAGCTACAAGGAAAGGAGATCTCTTATAATAATCTGCTCGACATGTATGCCGCCCTTGATCTTTTCTTGGAGTTTAGGGTTGGTAGTCCCACAGAACACACAGCTGTGATTATTAAACACACTAACGCCTGTGGAGTCGCCGTGCGTCAGACACCGCTTGAGGCATTTATCGCAGCCCGTGAGTGCGATCCGGTGAGCGCCTTTGGAGGGATCATTGCCGTGAGCGGCCAGCTTGATGAGCCGTTAACACACTCCATCCTCGAGGGCTTCGTCGAGTTGGTATTGGTAGAGAGTGTCACGCCGGGCGCGCAGGAGCTGTTTACTAAGAAGAAGAATGTTCGGCTTATCGAATGCGACTTCCGTCGGTTAACGGAGTTGCGTCAGGCTCCAGGGGTGACATTCCGCTCGTTCTGCGGCGATTACTTGCTTCAGTCCCAGGACAGTGCGCTGGCGAGTGTCGAGGCCAAAAATGTTGTTTCAGGAGCTGATAAGTTCCCGGCGTTGAAATCCGACCTAGAGTTTGCCTGGAAAGTTTGTAAGCACGTTAAATCCAATGCGATTATCCTAGTGAAGAACGGACAGGCAATTGGCGTGGGAGCTGGGCAGATGAGTCGAGTTGACTCAGCGCGTATCTCGTTGGAGCGTGCTCGGGCGCACGGTTTTGATCCGCACGGTGCGGTGGCTGCAAGTGATGCCTTTTTACCATTTGCTGATACGCTCGAAATTTTGAATGATGGCGGTGTAGTCGGACTAGTGCAGCCTGGCGGCTCAATAAAGGACGAAGATGTAATTGCTGTCGCGAAGAAGCGAGAGGTAGTTATGGTCTTTACTGGGGAGAGGCACTTCCGTCATTAGTAGGGAAGCTTTTAACTCAAATGTAACTAGGAGTTACTAATGAAAGTTTTAGTCGTAGGTGGAGGCGGTCGAGAGCACGCGCTGTGTTGGAAGCTAAAACAGAGTCCACTGCTAACAAAGCTCTACTGCGCACCGGGAAACCCGGGGACAGCTGAAATCGCAGAGAATGTAGATCTTTCACCGTCCAATATCGGCTTACTTGCGCTCTGGGCCGTGGAGAACATGATTGATCTTACAATCATCGGCCCCGAAGCTCCGCTTGTAGACGGCATCACAGATATCTTTACTGATCACGGACTTAAAGTTTTTGGCCCGACCAAGGCCGCCGCCAGACTTGAAGGCTCGAAAGCCTTTGCCCGAGAGGTTATGAAAAAGGCTGGGGTGAAGATGGCTGAAGGGCAGAGTTTTACAGATTTTGATGAGGCTGCAGCCTATCTCAAAAAGCACGGTGCGCCGATTGTTGTGAAAGCCGACGGGCTCGCCGCAGGCAAGGGCGTGGTGGTAGCAGAAACTGAGGATCAGGCACTTGCCGCACTTGAAGGCTGCATGAAGAGCGAGGCCTTTGGGGCAGCTGGAAAGACAGTTGTGCTAGAGGAGCGACTTGTTGGGGCAGAGGCTTCGGTGATGGTGCTTGTCGATGGTGAAACGGTTTTACCATTGGTCGTAAGTCAGGATTTTAAGCGCTTACTCGATGGCGATAACGGGCCGAATACTGGCGGAATGGGGGCAATTTCACCCAGTCCAATATTGGGAGAGAAACGGCTGCAGAATTTAGTAGGAGAGATTTTTCTTCCGGTGATTCGCGAACTTTGGACAAGAGGGATTGCCTATCGGGGCTTTCTTTACGCTGGAGTGATGGTCGATAAGGCCGGCGTGGTGAACGTGCTGGAATTTAATTGCCGTTTGGGCGACCCCGAGACGCAGGTATTGATGATGCGGCTTCAGAGCGACCTTTTAGCGGTGCTAAATGCCGCGGTTAACGGCAAGCTCTCAACGGTCGATCTTAAGTGGAGTCAGCTAGCAGCGGCCTGTGTTGTCGCCTGTTCTGAAGGGTATCCGGGAACGGTAAAAGATGGTGTGCCGATCTCTGGTCTTTTCGATGGCACAGATGAGCTGATGGTCTTTCAAGCCGGAACGGCGTTTGGTGCCGATGGTAAGCAGGTTATTTCAAAAGGTGGGCGGGTGTTGGCGGTAGCGGCCTCGGGACCGCAGCTATCAGACGCCATTGCAAAAGCCTATTCGGGAATGGAGAAGTTGTCCTTTAAGGGGATGCAATATCGGCGGGACATACACGGTTAGGTAAATAGATTTATAGACTTTTTTAGGAGAGCCTAAGTGGGAGAGAAAAAGACTTCGGGAGCGGTCGTTGGAATTATTATGGGTAGTGCCTCGGATGTCGAGATTATGAAGCTCGCTAAGGAGACGTTGCAAGAGTTTGGCATCACCTCGGAGATGCGAGTTATGTCAGCCCACCGCACTCCTCAGGAGGCCTGCGCCTGGGCCGCAAACGCCAAGGCTGATGGAAAGCAAGTAATTATCGCCGCCGCCGGAATGGCCGCTCACTTAGCGGGGGTTGTTGCTGCGCACACTACGTTACCCGTGCTCGGGGTTCCACTTCCAGGCGGTGTGCTGGACGGAATGGATTCGTTGCTCTCTACCGTGCAGATGCCTAAAGGAACTCCGGTAGCGACATTTGCTGTGGGAAAGGCGGGTGCCGTAAATGCTGCTTTATTTGCCGTTCGCCTTCTGGCATTAGGAGATGAGGAGTTAGCCAGAAAGGTCGAGGCGCATAAGCAGAACCTGGCCGCTGAGGTGCTGGCATCAGATAGAAAGGTTCAAGAAAGCAAATAGTTATAATACCGTGAAAACAGAACGGGCAATTCAACTTTTAAAAGAAGGCGAAGTTGTGGGGTACCCCACTGAGACTTTTTTTGGGCTTGGTGCCGACCCTCGTAATCGAGACGCGGTGTCTCGATTGGTTTTGATGAAAAGTCGTCCTGATTATGCGGGCATTCCCCTGATTATCGATTCTGCCGAGCGGGTCGAGGAATTTATCGACAAGGAATTGCCCGAGGTAAAGGCCGCTAGGGTCAAGCTCCAGCAGAAGTACTGGCCTGGACCGCTCACAATTATCATCGCTCCGCGAGATGGCCTAAGCTCGGAGATTGACCCTTACGTTTTTGGTCCTGATGGATCGTTGGCTATGCGCGTCTCTCCGGAGCCTATTGCCTTAGAGCTAGCTCGGGGTATCGGCGGTGTGATTACTGCCACCAGCGCAAATCCGCGGGGCGCGCATCCCGGGGAGACGGCGAGTGATGTGCGGAAGTATTTTCCACGAATTTCAGTTCTCGGATCTTTCAACCCGACAGTCTCTACTCCCAAAGCCAAACTGCCTTCAACTATTGTTGACGTACGCGGCTTGCCGTTTCGCGTGACAAGAGAGGGAGTAATTCCTTCGGCCGAGATACTCGCCTACGCAAGTTGAGCCAAGTAGTAGGACTTTTTTCCGCTACGGATTAGCAAGACCCGCTTGTCGATGAAGCGACTCAGAGAAATCTGCTCAGCGGCTGAGGTGATGCGCTCATTGTTAACATAGAGACCGCCGCCTTCGATCAGGCGTTTGGCCGCGCCTTTAGTCTGGGCCACTCCACAGGTTACGAGCAGGTCTTGAATGGCCAGACCCTTTGCGGCCTCAGCCGTCGGGATAGAGGTGCTTGGAACTTCGCTGAAGATATCTAATAACGTCTTACTATCAAGGGAATCCAAGCTACCACCAAACAACACCTCGGTTGCCTGGAGCGCGCGAGTGGTCTCTTCGGGACCGTGAATGAGGTCTGTAAGAGTTCCGGCTAGAGCTTTCTGAGCGAGGCGCTCCTGGGGTTTATTCAAAACGGCCGCTTCGAGGGCTTGCAGTTCCGCGCCGTCAATCTCAGTAAAGAGCTTGATGAATCGCATTACATCTTCGTCAGTGGTGTTAACCCAATATTGATAGAAGTGATAAGGTGAAGTCTTTGCTGCATCAAGCCATATCGCCCCTTTCTCGGACTTGCCAAATTTCGCTCCGGTAGAGGTTGTTAGTAGCGGGAAAGTAAGGCCGTAGGCCTGCGGCGCATCGGCTCCGGCCTTTCTCCTAATGAGCTCAATTCCCGCGGTGATGTTCCCCCACTGATCGGAGCCGCCGACCTGTAAGCGGCAGTTCCGCTCCTTATAGAGCCAGTAAAAATCATAAGCCTGAAGCAGCATGTAGCTAAACTCAGTATAGCTAATGCCTTGCTCGCGGTTCTCTAAGCGCGCACGGACAGAATCCTTGGCAATCATCGCGTTAACGCTAAAATGTTTGCCTACCTCGCGAAGGAACTCAAGTAGGGAGAGGTTCTTTGTCCATTGATCGTTAAAAAGCGTCTCGAACCGGTTCTCGCCCTGGTCAGATAGAAAGAGCTTAATCTGCTTTTCCATCCCGCGGAGATTTTTTTGTAGCTCTTCGACGCTTAGAAATTTACGCTCCTCGGATTTCCCCGAAGGGTCGCCAATCATTCCGGTGGCGGAGCCTAGAATTACTATCGGCTTATGCCCAGCCTTTTGCAGCCGACGCATAACCAAGAGCGGCAGCATACTGCCCGCATGCAGGCTGTCGGCTGTGGGGTCGAAACCGCAGTAAAAAGTGGTCTTCGTGCTAGCTAAAAGCCGCTCCAGTTCATCGAAATGGGAGGCGTCGTGAACTAGCCCGCGCTCTTTAAGTGTTGAGAGTATCGATGCCATTAGGGTTTCTTCGCGACTTCAATTAGTAACTTCAGTTATTAGTAGCGGGAGATCTCTTAAATGCCTGCGGGTTGCCTGTGACAAACCGTAGGTCCTCAATTAGGGCTCCCGCACCGAAGCTGTTTACCTTCTCAAGTATCTGCGCCTTTTGCAAAGTCAGCTCCTGGGCCCAGGCGGCGTCTAGTACGCGAACCACAAGAATCTTCCCGCTCAGGATCTTCTCCGGCACGGCCACCTCAGAAATCTCAGGGCCGACCACCTCCGGCCAGTGTGGAAATGCTGCATACTGCTCGACTTTGGTTTTAAGGTGCAGATGTTTGAATGTTGAATCTAAAACATCGGCGGCGGACTTTGGCGCTGACCTCGGCCCCGCTCGGAAGCTCTTTGATGGAGTGAGCGGGTCTCGTTTTTTCATCTCTCTACTTGAGGGGCAACTTGAGTGGCAGACTGCATTTCTAGCTTGGGGAATATGTAAACAATTTCCCCGGGCCGGGAAAGACCCAGCTCCTCTCGTCCGCGCTTTTCAAGCACCAGTGGGTTCTGCTTTAGCTCGGTGATGCGGTTCTCCATTTCGAAGAGTTCAGATTCCAGACTCCGGTTTTTACCCTCTATCAGGCCGAGTTCGTTGTTTATTTTCTGCAGGTGTAGTAGGCCATGGTTTCCGGTGACCGTTGCGAATACAAGCAGAAGAACAATGCACATTATGATTGTGGGTGCGAATCGGCCCATCTAGTAACTCCCCGGAAAAAATGATGGAGGCAATGATTTAAGTCTCATTTGTTATCCGATTAGTAGTTTTTGTACAACTCCATTTTGGCTGTATTTGGCGAAAATGGTTCCAGCGCTAACCATACGGAGTCCCATATGAAGTCAGCCATTAAAACAGTTCACGGCGTCCAAGTCATTGACTCCCGTGGAAATCCTACCCTTTCCGTTAAAGTCGTTCTAGAGGACGGCAGCTTTGGGCTGGCCAGCGTCCCCTCGGGAGCCTCTACCGGAGAGCACGAGGCGGTCGAGCTCAGAGACGGTAACAGCCACGAGTATCGAGGAAAAGGGGTCACCAAGGCGGTAAGAGCCGTTAATACCGAGATCTGTAACCTGGTTCTGGGTCTAGATGCGAGGGACCAAGCGGCGCTTGATAAGGCCCTACTGGAACTTGATGCTACTCCCAACAAGCAGCGATTGGGGGCAAACGCCATTTTGGGGGTTAGCCTGGCAGTAGCTCACGCCGGCGCGATGAACGCTAAATGCGATCTTTTTGAGTATTTAGGTGGGACTAAAGCAGTGCGCCTCCCAGTTCCGTTGGTAAATGTCATTAACGGCGGAGCTCACGCCAACAACAGTTTAGATATTCAAGAATTCATGCTCGTCCCGCACGGGGCAGCAAGCTTCTCCGAAGCCATTCGCATGTCCGCAGAGACCTTTCATGCGCTCGGTGCGCTCTTAAAGGACGACGGCTACGAAACCGGAGTTGGGGATGAAGGAGGCTATGCCCCGAGACTAGAGTCCCAAGAGTTGGCGTTTGAGTTTCTTTTGCGTGCGATTGAACGCGCTGGATATATCCCAGGGGAGTCTATCTCGATTGCGCTTGATGTTGCAGCAAGTGAGCTAGTTTCGAACGGGCCAAACGGCAAGGTCTACAACTTTGTCAAAGGAGACGGCGCAGTTTTTTCAGCCTCCGAATTGGTCTCGATGTATGAGGATTGGCTCGGGCGCTATCCTATTGTGAGCATTGAAGACGGACTTGGAGAGAACGATTGGGAGGGGTGGAAAGAGCTTTCGACCCGTCTCGGAAACCGTGTGCAACTTGTCGGGGACGATCTGTTTGTCACCAACACGGAGTTCCTTGCGCGCGGCATTAAGGAAGGAATTGGCAACTCGATTTTGATTAAACTTAACCAGATTGGCACGTTGACAGAGACATTGCAGGCGATTGAGTTAGCGAGCTCGGCAAACTATACCTCCGTTATTTCACACCGCTCTGGCGAAACTGAAGACTCGACAATTGCCGATCTTGCAGTGGCGCGTAACACCGGCCAAATCAAGACCGGGTCGATGTGTCGGAGCGAGAGAACGGCAAAGTATAATCGGTTGCTATGGATTGAAGACCGACTGAATGTTCGGGCGGTTTATAGCAGCCCATTTAAGCGCTAACTATGCTAAAGCCAAGCAAGGATGTGGTTGCTTAAGGTATTCGAGACTGAAAGAATGGGTTCTAGGGAGGTGCGGTGGCGGTGATATAGCAGGCTATTCGGATGGCAAACCATGCTGGCTGACGGCTTAAAATTACTCCTCCTAAGCTCCGATTCAAGTCTCTTTGAGACTCTCTCCGAAATGGTCTTAAAGCTCTACTCCGGAGTCGGGGTAGTTGATACGGCCACGGATTTCGATGACGGCCTGAAGAGCTACGCACAGAACACCCACCACATCTATTTAGTCGACTACACCCTCAGGCCTCATAACGGCTTAGAATTTCTTCAGGCGATTGAATGCGCCCGCTCCCCGATAATCTTTCTCAGCCCAGGCGGCCGAGCGGACCTTGTGAGAGAGGCTCTGGTTTCGGGGGCAGTCGATTACCTTGATCGAGAAGGCCTCACTCTCTCTATCCTGGAACGTTCTATTCGCTACGCCGTTGAGC
>CAYMWO010000025.1:0-21576 GCA_964393905.1 uncultured Bdellovibrionales bacterium
AAAGCCGTTATCCTCAATAAAAAAAAGTAACGGCAAGCCAACTGTCGTGGCGATTGTGAGCGAGGACCAAAAGCCATTTGTAGCCACTGATCCCTCTCCACCTAAGACGACAGCAATCGCGTCCTTATAAGACTCATCCCCTAAAACTTCGTGATGGTAACGGATACCCTCAGCCCAACCAGCAGCGCCGGTATATTGTGCGCCCACATCACCAGACATCGGAATCACAGAGGCTTTGCCCTGCGAGGGGAGATTACAAACAACTCCGATATCTCGACCATCGCTATAGCCGCCGGACTTACCCATCGGACCAGCAAACCCCTCTTCAATGGTCAATCCGAGCGAAAGTAGCAGCGGTCGTGAGCGATAATAGGCGCTAACGCCGTCACGCGGGTTGTTTAAAAGATTCCCTAATATTGCCTGGCAGACATCATGGCCTCGCGCAGAGAACTGATATGCGACTATCTTCTGGGGAAAGAGCTCCTGCTCCTCAATGTCGTCCATCGCACGCGAGGTGAGCACAATCCTAACTATCTCCTCCCAGTTGAGCTTCTGTTTGGGAGATTTCTTATTTTGGGGGACTCCGACCGCCAGACTCTTTGCTGCTACAGACATGCTACCTCGATTTTTCTTAACCATGGTCCGCAGGCGTCTCCCATAAGGCTCAACTTAAGGGTAACTCCGCCTAATTTCTCACTGTTCTCATGACCCCAATTTTTGCTTTCGGGCCCAATTTCAATTATTGATAAGCGCGGCGGATTATACATACTTCCACCGAAAAATCACCTGTAAGCGCACGGTAGAGATAAGTTGGGGATTTTCCTAAATGTCCTTTAAATTCATTACACTTTCAGTTACTGAAGGCCTCGCCATTTTAACCCTAAACCGGCCCGAAGTGCTAAATAGTTTCCACCGGGAGATGGCGCTAGAGCTGCTCCAAGCACTAGAGACTATACACGCTGATGCCGCTATCCGATCGGTGCTAATTACCGGAAATGGCCGAGGGTTCTGTGCGGGACAGGACTTGGCAAACATCGTTCCTCAAGGGATGAAGATCAGCGAGGCGGACTTAGGCGCGATAGTCCAGGAGCAATATAACCCAATTCTCAGATTGATTCGGAAAACCGAAAAGCCATTTGTCTGCGCCGTAAACGGAGTCGCTGCTGGCGCGGGAGCGAACTTGGCTCTTAGCTGTGACATCGTCATCGCCTCTGAGAAGGCCTCCTTTGTGCAGTCCTTTGCGAAGGTGGGGCTAATTCCAGATACCGGCGGCACATACTTTTTACCGCGGCTTGTAGGAACGGCGCGGGCCACGGCGATGATGATGCTGGCCGAGAAAATCACAGCCTCCGAGGCCGTCGCCATGGGGATGATATACAAAGCGCTCCCTGCAGAAGCTTTCTTGGTCGAGGCCACAAAAATCGCAGCCTACCTTGCAACCCAGCCGACTTTTGGACTGGGACTTACCAAGCGCTTACTAAATAGCTCCGGCATAAACAGTTTAGACACGCAGTTAGATCTTGAGCGCGATGCCCAGCGTGCCTGTGGCAATTCGGCTGATTATAACGAGGGCGTCGAGGCATTCCTAGAGAAGCGTGAGCCGAGGTTTATCGGAAAATGATCAAGCCGATTTCGACTATTGGGATACTGGGAGCTGGAACCATGGGGTTTGGCATTATCCAGCTCGCGGCAACAGCCGGGGCGAATGTCTTGGTCTATGACACATTCCCCGAAGCGCTCGATAATGTAAAACCTAAGCTTGCAAAGAACCTCGAACGGTTAGTGGAGAAGGGCCGGTTTAAGGCTGACGAAGTCAAACCGTTACTCGACCGAGTAGCAATCTGTCCGGCGCTTGAGGATTTCAGTAGCGCGGATTTGGTAATCGAAGCTGTCATCGAGGACCTAAGCATAAAAAAAGGGCTATTTCATAAACTTGAAAAAGCCCTCGCTGCAGATGGCATTCTCGCAACAAATACCTCCTCGTTGCCGGTCTCAGCAATTGCCGCCGGATGTCACAAACCGGAGCGGGTAATTGGAATTCACTTTTTTAATCCTGCCCCAGTCATGCCACTCGTTGAGATTATTCCTGGGCTTCTTACCGCACCTGATGTGGTGACCCGCTCGCGAGCGCTGGTTGATAGTTGGGGCAAGAGCACAGTGCTCGCAAAGGATACACCAGGGTTTATCGTTAACCGTATTGCCCGACCCTTTTACGGCGAGGCGCTACGAGTTCTTGAAGAAGGAGTCGCAGACTCGGCCACTATTGACTGGGCGATGCGCGAGCTTGGCGGCTTTAAGATGGGGCCCTTTGAGCTGATGGACTTTATCGGGAACGATGTGAACTACAAAGTTACCGAGAGTGTGTTTGAGGCCTTTTACTATGATTCGCGGTTTAAGCCTTCGCTGATTCAAAAACGTCTGGTTGAGGCCAACCTCTTCGGGCGAAAGACCGGACGGGGCTTTTATGACTACCGCGAAGGGGCCGTTCCGCCAGCTCCAAAGAAGGACTCCGCACTAGGCGCTGTTATCTTTAGGCGAATATTAGCGCTGCTAATCAACGAGGCCGCAGACGCGGTTTTTCTGCAGATTGCCTCCGTTCAAGATATCGATACGGCGATGGTCAAAGGGGTAAACTACCCCAAGGGGCTTTTGCAGTGGGCGGATGAGTTGGGAATCACAACGGTGCTTGGTGACCTTGAACGGTTGTTTGCCGAGTATGGTGAGGACCGTTACCGACCATGTCCACTTTTACGGCGCATGGCTAAGAGCCAATTGAAGTTTTATCCCCAATAGGACGTACAGTAAAATGGACCAACAGCAGTTAGCAAAGCGGGTCGTGCAGAAGATGTATGACAACGATCCGTTTAGCCAGTGGCTAGGTATTGAGGTCTTAGAGGCTAAACCTGGCAGCTCTAAACTCCGCATGACCGTGCGCCAGGAGATGCTAAACGGCTTCGGAGTCTGCCACGGCGGTATCGCTTTTTCACTGGCCGATAGCGCGCTGGCATTTGCCTCAAACTCCCATGGCCGGGTAGCGGTAAGTGTTGAAGCCGGCATGGCGTATCCAAATCCGGTGCGAATTGACGACGTGTTGACCGCTCAGGCGGAGGAGATTTCCGTCAGCGACAAGATTGCCACCTATCAGGTTTCAGTAAAGAAGGCTGACCAGACCGTGGTCGGAGTCTTCCGTGGAACTGTCTATCGCACACTTAAAGATCACATCCCTGAACAGAAAAAGGAGCTGGCTTAGATGAAGGCGGCCTATATCGTTGATGGAATTCGGTCACCAATTGCAAAGCACTGCGGGGCGCTCTCCTCTGTGCGAGCGGACGACCTAGCGGCGATTCCGCTTAAGGAGCTGCTAAAGCGGAACCCGTCGCTTGACCCACAGGCGATAGAAGACGTGATGCTGGGCTGCGCCAATCAGGCCGGCGAGGACAACCGTGATGTTGCCCGTATGGCACTTCTCCTAGCTGGACTGCCGCAAAGTGTGCCGGGAGAGACCGTAAACAGGCTCTGTGGCTCGGGGATGAGTGCAGTAGTAAACGCTGCTAGAGCGATTGAGTCCGGAGAGGGAGATATCTACATCGCGGGCGGTGTCGAGCACATGACTCGCGCACCGTATGTAATGGCTAAACCAGATGCGGCGTTCTCCCGCACCCCAGAAATCTACGACACGAGTATTGGGTGGAGATTTATTAACCCGAGATTGAAAGAGCTCTTCGGCACGGACTCCATGGGAGAGACGGCCGAGAACGTAGCTGAGAAATATAACATCAGCCGCGCTGACCAGGATGCATTTGCCTTGCTTTCACAGCAGAAAGCAGGAGACGCCTCGCGTAGGGGACGGTTTGTTAAGGAAATCGTCGGGGTTCAAATTCCACAGAGAAAGGGCGAGGCCATACTGTTCGATAAAGATGAGTTTATCCGGCCGGAGACTACTTCCGAAGCGTTAGCGAAGCTTAAGCCCGCCTTTCGGAAAGACGGTAAGGGTTCGGTGACTGCGGGAAACTCCTCGGGGATTAACGACGGGGCCTGTGCACTAATAATAGCTTCAGAGGCTGGGACAAATCGGTTTAACCTAAAACCTCGAGCCCGGATAGTTGCGTCGGCAGTAGTTGGCGTCGAGCCGCGTGTTATGGGCATTGGCCCCGCGCCGGCAAGCGAGAAGGTGTTAAAACGCGCGGGACTTACACTAAGCGATATCTCAGTGATTGAGCTTAACGAGGCCTTTGCTGCACAGAGCTTAGCCGTCCTCCGCCAACTAAAGTTGGAGGATCACGACCCACGAGTAAACCCCAATGGAGGCGCGATTGCGCTCGGGCATCCACTGGGCATGTCTGGGGCGCGATTGATTCTTACAGCCTTACATGAGCTGGAGCTAAAAGGCGGACGCTTTGCTCTCTGCACTATGTGCGTCGGAGTAGGCCAGGGTATTGCCACGATTATTGAGAGAATCTGATGGCGAATATCTTTGAGTTTCAGGGCTTCATTCCGGTCGTGCACGAGAGTGCTTTTGTGCATGAAAACGCTACCGTTACAGGGAATGTAGTCATCGGACGGGATGTCTATGTTGGGCCAGGAGCTGCAATCCGTGGCGATTGGGGTGGGATTGTCATCGAAGACGGGTGTAACGTGCAGGAGAACTGTGTCATTCACATGTTTCCTGGGATTACTGTTACTCTAAAGGCCGGAGCGCATGTGGGTCACGGTGCGATAGTCCACGGGGCTCAGCTCGGGCAAAACACCCTCATTGGCATGAACGCGGTGGTAATGGATAACGCCGTTATTGGAGATAACTCGATTGTGGGCGCGCTAAGCTTCGTCCCGGCCGAGATGGTAGTTCCACCAAGATCAGTAGTCGCAGGAAACCCAGCAAAGGTCATCAAGGAGGTGACCGATGAGATGATCGCTTGGAAAACGGAGGGAACCAAACTCTACCAAGCGCTTCCTGCAGAGTGCCGCAAAAGTTTACTGCCGTGTAAGCCGCTGCTTACGGTGCCAGCAAATAGAACCGCTCAGGTGACAAGTTACAAAACCTGGGGTGAAACAAAGAGAGGCGAGTAGAGCAAATGAGACTGAAAAGTTACGCCGAAGGGCAGTGGGTTGAGGGTAAAGGCAAGGCCGTGGCGTTATTTAACGCCGTAACCGGTGACCAGGTAGCTGAAAGCTCGAGTGAGGGGCTGAACTTCAAAGCTATGCTTGATTACGCTCGCACGGTCGGCGGTCCAAAGACGCGCGCGCTTACATTCCATCAGCGGGCGCTGATGCTAAAGAGCCTAGCCAAGTATCTGACCGACAGAAAGGACGAATTATATAAAATCTCCGCCTGGACTGGGGCCACTAAGGTTGACTCATGGATTGATATCGAGGGCGGAATTGGAACTCTTTATGTCGTCTCCAGTAAGGGCCGGCGCGAACTTCCAAACGAGACTTTTTATGTCGACGGCAATATGGAACAGCTCTCAAAAGGGGGCACCTTTGTCGGCCAGCACATCTGCGTTCCGTTACAAGGTGTCGCGCTACACATCAACGCCTTTAACTTCCCGTGTTGGGGAATGTTAGAGAAGCTCGGACCGACCTTTCTTGCCGGCATGCCGGCGATAGTGAAGCCGGCAACTGTTTCCTCTTTCCTAGCCGAAAAGCTGGTTCAGCTAATTTTGGAATCAAACATCCTCCCCGAAGGGGCGCTTCAACTTGTTTGCGGAAGCGTGGGGGACTCCTTCGAGCACCTCACCTGCCAGGATGTGGTCACCTTCACAGGCTCGGCTCACACGGGAACGAGATTAAAGGCTCAACCTGTAATAGTTGAAAATGCTGTGCGGTTTAACCTTGAGGCCGATTCGCTAAACTGCACAATTCTCGGGCCCGATGCCGCGCCTGGCACTGAAGAGTTCGACCTTTTTGTCAAGGAAGTTGCCAAGGAGATGACGGTCAAGGCCGGGCAAAAGTGCACGGCAATTCGCCGAACCTTTGTTCCAGAGCCTTTCGTGCAGCCGGTGATAGCGGCTATTAGCAAACGTCTTGCGGAAACCAAGCTCGGTGACCCAGCGGTGGAGGGAGTAAGAATGGGGCCGCTTGCGAGTATCGAGCAGGTGCAGGACATCAAAGCCAAGGTGGAAAAATTAAGAACCTCGGCCGAGCTAGTCTTTGGTAATCCGGAAGACTTTCAGGTTATCGGAGCCGACAAGACAAAAGGGGCGTTTTTCTCGCCATTACTGTTACACTGTAGCTCCCCGTTTAAGTCAGACACGGTGCATGACGTCGAGGCCTTCGGCCCGGTTAGCACTATCATGCCGTATAAGACTCTGGATGAGGCCATTGAATTGACCAAGCTCGGTAAAGGCAGCCTTGTCGGCTCGCTCTTTACTGCTGACAACCGCGTGGCTCGCGAGGTGGTTTTAGGTAGCGCCGCATTCCATGGGCGGCTGATGATCATCAACAAACACTCGGCCAAGGAGTCTACCGGACACGGCTCACCGCTGCCGCACCTGGTCCATGGCGGACCAGGGCGCGCTGGTGGCGGTGAGGAGATGGGCGGAGTTAGAGCTGTATTTCATTACATGCAACGCACCGCGCTCCAAGGCTCGCCAACTACACTTGGAGAAGTTTGTAATGTTTACCTTAAGGGCGGCGACCAGCCGACAGATGTCATTCACCCGTTTAGAAAGCACTTTGAAGAGTTAAAGGTCGGGGAAACGATAGTTACCCACCGCAGAACTGTGACCGAAGCGGATATTGTAAACTTCGCCGGGATTAGTGGAGACCACTTCTATGCGCATATGGATGAGATTGCCGCCCGAGAATCGCTGTTCGAGAAGCGAGTGGCGCACGGCTACTTTGTCCTTGCAGCGGCGGCCGGGTTGTTCGTTGATCCGGCACCGGGACCGGTGCTCGCAAACTATGGGTTAGAGAACCTGAGGTTTGTGAAGCCTGTTTTTATTGGAGACACAATTCAGGCAAAGCTAACCTGCAAACAGAAGACTCCAAAAGAGGGCGAGGATAAGGGGGTAGTGGCTTGGGACGTGGAGGTCATTAATCAGGCGAATGAAGCTGTCGCCGTCTACACGATTCTCACCCTAGTAAAGCGCCTGAGCCTGGCGGAAGATACAGTTTCGGGGAAAGTAGCCGAAAAAGTAGATGGCGCGGTTATACACTAGGAACCCGAATTTAGCTCTTCTTGCCGATGCCAAGAGCTTCAACTATTGGGCGAGTCTGAATGGATTTGTTTAAGGTGTAGATATGCACTCCAGGGGCTCCTCCTTGTAGGAGTTCCTGGGACTGCTGCACCGCATAATCAATCCCAAACTGAGTTACCCCATCGGGGTCACTCTCTAAGCGCGCTAAACTTCCCGCCAGGTTACGAGGGATACTAGCGCCGCACATCGAAGTGAACCGTTTAATCTGTGCGATGTTACCAATCGGCATAATACCCGGGACAATTGGCACGGTGATGCCGATTTTTCGTGCCCGTTCAACGAAGGCAAAATACAGCTCACTTGCAAAGAACAGTTGGGTGATAATTACCTCGGCTCCGGCATCAACCTTTGACTTGAGATACTCCAGATCTGCTACTGGCGATTTAGCGTCATGGTGAACTTCAGGATATCCAGCGACTGCCAAACTAAACTCCTGCCGCTTAGCGATATGCGCTGTTAGTTCACGTGCGTTCTGAAATCCCTGGGGATGAGACTGGAAACTTGCTTGATCCTTTGGATGGTCACCACGCAGGGCAAGAATATTTCTAATTCCTGTCTTTAATAGAGAATCTAAAATGTCATCTATTTCTGAAACGGTGTGTCCTACGCAGGTTAGATGATGAACGGCGGGAACATGAAGGGTTTCGTGGATAAAGCGTACCATCTCCCGGGTAAGGGACCTTGTGCCACCACCAGCCCCATAGGTGACAGTCATAAAATGTGGATTGCAGATTTTTAAGTCCGCCATCATCGCACAGGCAGACTCTAGCGCAGTTTCGCTCTTGGGAGGGAAAAACTCTAGGGAGAGAACGGGCTCTCCTGGTTTATATATTTCGGAAAATTTCATCCGGGGGGATTGAAAAGTATAACCCCCCGGATGTCAAGGAATAAGCCTAAAGGAAAAATGCCGAATTTATTAAGGCTCTCTAGCCAAAAAGGGCTTTTTTAAGCCGCTGCCAGAACGAGGGCTTCTCGCCTGTTTTACTTGCATTTGCTGGGCGGGAGATGACATCAGTGCCTTTACCGGTTTTCTCCTTCCATACGACTTCAGCGTTTTTCTGAGAAACTTGATCCGCTCTCTGTTCCGGCGAGCGCGCAACTTCACTCTCCTGACGAACATTAAACCCTGAAGTTGCCGCCTTTGCCTTATTCTGACTACGAAGTCGAGCCTCAGCTTGAAGCGCGCGCATCCGCTGCTTTTCTTCTGCCTGGCCCAATTTGTAATAGTACTTCTTCATATTCTCGTCGTGCTTTAGAAAAGCCGAATAGAGCCCAATACGACGCGCCTCGTACGGGTTGTAATAGGAGATATTACGAAATCTACTGCCAAGTTGAGGTGTAGTAGATCGCGAAGCGGAAGTGCTAGGACGAGTCCGCTTTTGGATGTTACCTTTGTGATAGTTGGAGTAGAGCTCCCCAGCAAAAGCCGGAGCGGCAAGTAGCAACGCTAGCGCCAGGACCGATATTCGTAAAAAATTCTTGTTCATGTGTGCCCTGTGTTTATTTGGCTCAGTTTACAGGTTTCATTAATAGCAAACTTAACTTATTCAGTGCTGGATTTGCAAACCTAACAATAAAACAAGCTATTTCAGTAAGTTATCGAAACGAACCTCTCAACCTTGAAACCTATCAAAACACAGCAAGATTTACTAATACTTATGCCACTTAGGCGTTAAATTGTGACAAAAGTTTTTCTGGGTTCCCAGGATTAAATTTCAGGCAAAGGCCGTGTCCGGGTGGAGAGCTCGGGGGTTTGAGGCAAGTATTTAGGCCGACCGAATCTTTGGTCAATACGATCGGCAATCTTCTCCGCTGTGAGTCTTGAAGTAGTATATTTCCCACCGAGAAGGGCCAAATAGTTTTCACGCTCTAATAAGACCTCGTTTCGAGAGACATTGCTCACAGGTCTATTGTCGCGCGAGCCTGCAAGTACGCGCATTCCGGCAAAGGCTCGCACCAAATTGCTTTCATCTAATTTCGCCTGAGGTAGGTCCCTTTTTAAAAATGAAAATAGCAACCCTATCTCTTCCGGGGTCGGCTGCGGATTCTCCTCGTTGTTCTGCACAGAAACATCAGTAGTGCCTACTAAAGTATGCTTAGTTCCGAGCTCTTCGGAGAGGGGCTCGAAATAGGGTAATACAAAATAGACTCGACCCTTAACTTCGCCCGGCAGGATAATACCCGAACTACTTACCTCACCCTTAAAAACCAAATGCGTTCCACTGCTGAAAACCGGTATTGGCCAAGCTACTGGCCAAGCTGAAATCAGCTGGTGAACAGCCGGAACCCAAGGACCAGCAAGGTTCACAAGGAATTTTCCAACTGACTCGCGCGCATCTCCATTTTCCCCGTCGCGCCAACTGATTCGCCAGCTGCCACTCTGCTCAGAATTGTGCGCCAGGCCTACGACTCTCGCCCGCTCAAGACAGACCGCTCCAAGCACTGAGGCGTCCCTCAAGTTAGCAATCACTAATGCTCGGTCGTCCATCTGCGCATCAGAATACCTAAGCAACGAGCTGAATTTTAGCCCCAGGTCACGAAGTTCCCGATATTCGACCGCGCTATCTAATAGCTGCTCAGAATCTGGGAATAGATGCTGCGCTGCCCGTATCTCGCTAACACCCCAGGGTTTGGCAAGTAAGTCGTATATCTTTAACCCAAGCGCCACCTGCCAGGCGGGCCTTGTGAGTCCCTGAATAATTGGGAAGCTAAAGCGCAAAGGGCGAGTTAGATGAGGAGCTGTGCTGAGCGCTATCGCTCGCTCTACCAGTGCTTCCCTCACCAGACCGATATTCCCCGTTTCGAGGTAGCGCACTCCGCCATGGAGCAATTTAGATGAGCGAGAGCTAGTGCCCCAGCCAAATTCGCTGGCCTCAAGGAGCAGGACAGAATAGCCCCGTAACGCAGTTTCACGCGCCAGGGCCGCACCGTGGATGCCACCGCCAATGATAATTAAATCAAATGTCTCACTCTCAGCCGAGCGAATTGCAGATATACGCTCTTCTGGTGTTCGGTTCATAGAGGCAATAGGTACTACATTGCCCGGGGGCCTGAAAAGAAAAAGCCCCAAACAAAAAAGCCCCGGAGTCTTCTGACACCGGGGCTTCGTATCGCAGGAAGGTAGATTATTAATTCAGAGCTTTTTTGCGCTTTCGTGCCGCAGCTCCACCGATCAGACCTGAGCCTAAGAGCAGCATCGAAGCCGGCTCTGGAACAGCTGCCTGATGGGTATCAACTCTAAAGGAGACGGTTTCAGAGGTGTTGAACCAATAGCGATTATAGGGATCCTTAATCTGCGTAAAGAAATCCGCTGTCAGGCGGAAAGTCCCGTTTACGAGATATGAGGCAAACAGGGATTTTGAAAAGGTCATCGTCAAGAGCTGAGTATTGAAGTTTCCAGTGATTGCGAAATTCGACCCAGTTTGGCCCATGGTTGTGAAATTCCCTAAGCTCAGTCCTGCAGTGCTTAGCTTCATTGACTCCTTAAAGAGATTAGAGGCGTCACCGTTACCACTGCCGGTGTAGTCACTAGAGCCGATGAAATCCATATCGCCGAAATTTACAACTAGCGTTACAAGGTCGACATTGCCTAGGTCAATGGCACCAAAATCTACAAGCATTTTAGTTCCGTTGCCCGAGGCCAGCGTGCCCGAATAACCTCCATCCGAGAATGTCCCAGCTTTACCGCCGAACTTTTGGTCCACTCCGTAAAAGCCATCAGCTTTAAAGTATCCGTTACCGAGCGCGTTATAATAGGTAATTGTGTGCGTCGTCTTATCCTGAATCCCCACCGCTTTTCCGGCGTTGTTCACTGCGGTGCCGTAATATGAGGTAGCATGTGCCTCACTCGCTGCAGATGAAACCAAGACAGCCAATCCTAAAAACAGCCCACGAAATCCTAGGCCCGTAAAATTCAAATTCCTGCTAAACATCGTGTCCACCCCTCTAGTTTCAATAGCCAAAATCGATTGCGCCAGCGCAAAATCAACTACATTGGTTATGAGAGTTGAACTGGAGTGTGTGCTCTTGATTTTCAGAGAAATTGATAATTGCCTCAGATACTCCAGAAACGGCCGAAAATACTGAGTATTCCACAGGTTGGCCGGACATCTGAATAAGAGTTAATGAAGGCTTAAAGTGGTAAGGAGTGTTACCCCGGCACCGAACTTATATGCGCAATGTAAACTACAAAGCTAAGGAAAGCTGGTTGAATATGCTGGCCGTATTAGCGAGTTAAGAGTGGTCATCCTTGACCGACTTAGATTACAAGGCGGGGAGAGGACTTCGACTACTCTTGCAGTAAGAGCGCCACACGGGCAGGGTCCAAACCCTGGTGTGCATCCATCGCCTGTTTTTCATTTTGCAGAATATTCGACCGAGTGCGCATCACGTGCTGAGTTGCCTTATCGACATCGTCAATCGAGGGGTTTGATGCCGCCATGTTTTCGCGCATGACTTCAGCCATATCCATCCGACCACGAAGGTCCTCCAGCACCTTATTGAAGTCATCGCTTAATTTAGCAACATCATCACTTAAGTGTTGCACCACATCGGGACTCTTTTCTGTCCCGGTTTCACCAGCGCCAACTTTCTTAAGCGAATCAAGTGCGAGTGACGAATAGTTTACAGCGTCATTTAATCCCCGTAATAGCGCTGCCATTCGCTTGGAGCTAGCTGCAGCACCTTCAGTGCGCGCCGCCTCCTCACCGGATGAGCTAACTACCTTGCTCTGTTCGGCAGAGTTGTTTACGGACTTTTGCGTTGATTTTGCACTTTGTATTGAGGCCTGCGATCCAGAACTGACGGCAGACTGATTTTTGATACTGTCAACCATGACCAACTTCCTTGCAGATATCGTCTCTTGTCAGAGTCACCGTCGGTAATCCTTACCGACGCCAATCTCCGAGCATACAACCAAGACCTATCAGCCCCTTATTAAATCTAATGCGGGGCTATCCCTAAAAGGCCGGCTCCAAAAGACTCAGTTAATAACAATCCCTAGCTAATGAACTCGGATATAGAAGATATCGACATTGAGTCCCTTTCCTTAATATTTTGATGCGCAATCATTAATTAATTTTTCATAGTTGTTTCAGCTAGTTAAATAATTATTATGTTAAAAATTTGCGATTCTACTCATTTTTCACTCAAGTTCTTACACGTTGAGTTTGAGCAACTTAGCTTAATAGAGCTCCTTGCGAGGCTCAGGCCCCTACAATAAGAACCCCTGTAGGTTTAAGTTTGTTGAGGGAGAAGCTGATGTCCGAACCGCAAAGGAGCCCATCTGAGAAGTTATGGAGTCCTTCTCAAGAAAAAATAGCCTCTGCCAATTTAACGCCGTTCATAACCGGCCTATCTCAGAAATTCAGCCCCACCCTTGGTTCATATGAATCCCTCTATCAATGGTCGCTCGCCCACCCCGAGTTATTTTGGCCCGAGATTTGTGATTTTACAGGTGTCATCTTCAGAAAGCGTTGGGAGGAGGTGCTACGCCACCCTAACAAGATGCCTGGAGCTGAATGGTTTGTTGGCGCAGAGCTAAACTTTGCTGAAAATCTCCTCCGCTTTCGTGATGACCACCCAGCGCTGGTCTTCTGTTCCGAAAAGCAGAAACGTGTGGAGCTTAGCTATCGCGAACTATATGACTCAGTTGCTGCCGTAGCGGCCTATCTTAAAGCGGCTGGTGTAGTCGCTGGGGATAGAGTCTGCGGGTTCCTGCCTAATATTCCAGAGGCGGTAATTGCGATGCTCGCGACTTCCAGCCTTGGCGCTGTGTGGTCTTCTTGTTCACCGGACTTTGGCGCCCAGGGTGTGCTCGACCGTTTTGGCCAGATTGCTCCGAAGGTCCTCTTTGTTTCAGACGGCTATTATTATGCCGGTAAAACTCTCGATTCTCTTGAGCGAGTAAGGGAGTTTCTCGAAAAACTCCCATCAGTAGAACAAGTCGTGGTGGTGCCGTTTACCAACTCCAATCCGGATATCTCTCAACTTTCGAGTAGCAGAATTTGGTCCGGCATTTTACATGACTTTCGCGACACTCCACTGGAGTTCGCCTCGCTGCCCTTTAATCACCCGCTCTATATTATGTACTCCTCTGGTACCACCGGGGCGCCGAAGTGTATTGTCCATGGGGCTGGTGGAACCCTCCTCCAGCATGCAAAAGAGCTCGTGCTTCACACCGATCTAAAGCGCGAGGATAAGATCTTTTATTTCACGACCTGTGGCTGGATGATGTGGAACTGGCTTGTAAGCAGCCTTTCTGTTGGTGCGACTGTCATGCTCTATGATGGCTCTCCCTTCTACCCCAGCCCCACAGTGCTTTTTGATTTTGCTGAGCGAGAGGGCATAACAATTTTTGGAACGAGCGCGAAATATATCGCCGCGCTGGAGAAAGCTGGGGCCATACCCCGTAAATCCCACGATCTGAGAGAGCTTAAAACCGTTCTCTCAACCGGCTCACCGCTTCTCCCGGAAAGTTTTGATTATGTCTATCGGGAGATTAAGGAAGATGTCTGCCTCTCGTCAATCTCGGGTGGAACGGACATCATCTCCTGCTTTGCTTTGGGCAACCCAATTTTACCCATCTATCGCGGTGAAATTCAGTGCCGGGGACTGGGGATGAAAGTGGAGGTTTTTGATGAGACAGGCAGAGCTGTTGTCGGGTCCAAAGGAGAATTGGTCTGCACTGCCCCGTTCCCTTCCATGCCAATTTACTTTTGGAACGATCCGAACGGGGCAAAATATCGTAGTTCCTATTTCGAAACCTACAAGAATATTTGGCGGCATGGGGATTGGATTGAGCTTACAGCAAATGGCGGCGTGATAATCTATGGGAGATCCGATACCACGCTCAACCCCGGTGGGGTTCGCATTGGCACGGCAGAAATCTATCGCGAAGTTGAAAAGCTAGAGGAAGTTCTTGAGAGTCTAGTTACAGCTCAGAGCTGGGAAGGTGATGAGAGAATTGTGCTTTTTGTGAGGCTTAAACCGAGCTTATTACTGACAGACGAGTTGGCAGCAAAAATTAGGCAAGCCCTAAGGCGTAATTTGACTCCCCGCCACGTTCCGGCCAAGATAATCGCCGTGGCGGATATACCACGGACTATTAGCGGGAAGATTAGCGAACTTGCTGTAAAAAATGTTATCCATGGTCTTCCGGTAAAAAATACCGACGCTTTGGCAAATCCGCAGTCGCTGGAAAATTTCAGGAACCTGTCCGAGCTAAAGAGCTAATGACGTGTCGCTAGCAAATCAAGATTTCCCATCCCATGTAACCCTCCGCGAGTGCGGTCCACGAGAGGGTTTTCAGATGCTTGAGAAAATCATTCCAACAAACACCAAGTTGGAGCTGATTGAAGCGCTGAGCCAGACTGGGGTAACCAGTATCGAAGCTACTTCATTTGTGCGTCCCGATCTGGTCCCGCAGATGGCGGATGCCGCGGAGATAGCCGCTCAACTTAAACGCCATGGCGGAGTTCACTACCACGCACTTTATTTGAACCAGAAGGGACTCGTCCGGGCTGCCAATACCAAGGCCTTTAATCTCGAAGGGGAGATAATGCTCGCCGCGAGCGAAAACTTCCTTAAGAAAAATAACAATCTCTCTGTGCAGGAAGCTCTGGAGGGAATTCCGGCTTGGATTGCACTCTTTAGAGAGCAGCAGCTTAAAGTCGACCGCATCATGTTCTCCACCGCCTTCGGTGACAACTTCGAGGGTCCGATTCCTGCAGAACAGGTATTAGCAATCTGTCGGCAGGCAATCGATGAGATCAATTCCGAGGGCGAGCGCTTAGGGGAGATTACCTTCGCTGATACCACCGGCTGGGCCAACCCTGAGAGCGTAAGAAGATTAGTCGGAGAGTTTCGCAGCCTTTTTCCGGAGGTGCATGTAGCGCTTCATTTTCATGATACGCGTGGCACAGGGATGGCCAATGTCTATGCCGGGCTACAGATGGGAGTTAGTCGGTTTGATTGCTCCGTCGGCGGCTTAGGAGGGTGCCCCTTCGCAAAGGGCGCAGCGGGAAATGTTCCAACGGAGGATGTAGCGTTTATGTGCGAGGAGCTTGGAATTCAGACTGGAGTCAACCTTGAACGTTATATCGAATGTGCCAAACTGGCTGAGCACATCGCAGGGTTTCCTTTACCGGGGAAACTTAAAAACGGCGGTTTACTTGTTGGCTCTCACTAGGAAATCTATGACTATCATGCGCCGACTTCTGTTCACGGCACTTCTAGTATGCCCCGGCTTTGTAAACATCAGTGTCTGCTGGTCCGAGGGGCAGGCTCCTACGGAATTGATTAAATGGGATAAAATTGAGCAAGGCTACTCAATTGGGCGTTACACAATTCCTGAAGTCAGTGCCGTAATGAAATCCGAGGTCTTACTCCTTCGCTTTGACCCGCGTTACTTCTACTTTCAAGTTGCGAGGTCGGCCGAGTTAGGGGCGCTTGGGAGCGATTTAAAAACCCTTACCAAGCGGCTTGCCGGGGTGGCTGGGATTAACGCCAATTTTTTCGGTCAGGACCGACAGCCTTTGGGGTTGATTGTGGACCGCGGTAAGCAGCTACAGAAGGTTCATGTCGGTGGCCATGTGCTAACCGGAATCTTTTATACAATTCGGGGTCAGGCAAAGATTGTTCACCGGGAGGATTTCAAGGAGAGTAACGCAGAGGTCGCGCTACAATCCGGCCCGAGATTAATTGTAGATGGTCACGCTGCTAAACTTAACTCTCAGATGCTATCTAGCAGACGCTCTGGAGTAGCGGTCACAAAGGATAGTCAGGTAATTGTCTTTGCCACACTACTACGTTTTCCCGGAGCGACATTAGAGCAGATTCAGCACATGCTACTAACTCCAGAGTTAGCCGTAACTGATGCGCTCAATTTTGATGGAGGTGGTTCCTCGCAACTCTATATCTCTGGAAGTAAGTCCAATCAAAGCGAGACATTTATCTCTGGTGGGGATTTGGTTCCAGTGGGACTAATCGCCAAGCGTAAAGAGCTGGCGCGAATGTAACTACTACTCCCCCCTTCCCTTGTCCGACCGGTGTGGTAAATTCTCGGGTGTCACGCCATAACAGAATTGGAGTTTTTAGAGACCAGATGAGTTCCCCAACCGAACAAAAAAAAGTCGTGCTGATTGAAGGCGACGGTATTGGCCCAGAAATCAGCGAGGCCGTGCTCTTTATCCTCGACAAAGCAGGGGCCAAGATTGATTGGGAGATGCACCTAGCAGGTATTCGAGCGCTTGAAGCCTCGGGCGACTCACTACCTGAGTCCACCCTCTCAGCAGTTAAAAATGCCGGGGTGGCTCTAAAAGGCCCTGTTACAACCCCAATTGGCAAGAACCCGGTCTCTGGCAAAAGCTTTAGCAGTGTGAATGTGGGACTAAGAAAGGCGCTCGACCTTTACGCGAATTACCGTCCTATTAAATCTCTGCCAGGGGTTAAGTCCAGATACTCCGACATTGACCTGGTTTTCATCCGGGAAAATACCGAGGGGTTATACGCCGGACTCGAACAGGAGATTGTCCCAGGTGTTGTAACCAGTCTTAAGGTCTCAACCAGGGTTGCCTGTCTTAGAATAGCTGAGTTTGCCTTCGCATACGCCGAGCGAGCCGGCAGGAAGAAGATTACAGGGGTTCACAAAGCCAACATCATGAAACTCTCTGATGGCTTGGCGATTGAGTGCTATCGTGAAATTGCGAACCAGCACCCGACAATCGAATACGAGGAGAAAATAATCGATGCCACCGCGATGGCGCTCGTGCTAAAGCCCGAACAGTTTGACACACTCCTTATGGAGAACCTCTACGGTGATATCCTGTCCGACCTCGGCGCTGGCCTAATCGGCGGTCTAGGACTGGCCCCGAGTGGCAATTTTGGCACCCAGGGTGCGATGTTCGAAGCGGTGCACGGTTCCGCCCCGGATATTGCTGGTAAGGGTATCGCAAACCCTACGGCGCTCCTTCTCTCAGCGGTAGAGATGCTAAACTATTTAGGGATGCAGAAAATTGGGAAGGCCGTAGAGAGTTCTGTCTTTAAAGTCTTTCTGGACGGACGTGTGCTGACTCCAGATTTAGGCGGCAAGGCCAGCACGATGGAGTTTGCAAAAGCTGTAGTCGCAAATCTCTAGCCCTTCATTATGAGCGAGGACCTTCTTAAGCAGTTTCTCACCACGGACAGGCTGGAGACGCTATCTCGAGTAGCGTCAGCCCGCACTAGTCAGCTTACGCTACTTCTCGATGATGTTCATAAGGAACATAATATCGCCGCTGTGATTCGTAGCGCTGATGCGTTCGGTGTTCGTTCGGTTCACACCTTAGGTGATTATGCGCACAACCCCAACATCAGCATGGGAGCTGAACGGTGGGTTGATGTCATCAGTCACGATTCGCCAGAAGCAGCGCTTGCTCAATTGAGATCGGAAGGGTTTGAGTTTGTAATTCTTGAGCCTGAACAAGGTGACTCGGCCGCTCCATCATTACCTGTCTTTAACTTGCCGTTTGAGAAAAAGTTAGCGCTGATTTTCGGGAATGAGTTAACCGGCATAAGCGAGCCTTTGCGCCAGGCGGCTAATTATCGGGCCTTTATTCCAATGTTGGGCTTTGTCGAAAGCTTTAATATCTCAGTTGCCGTCGCGATTACTCTTTTTTGTTCGACAGTGAATATCACCGGCTCCCAGCGCAGAGTTACACCCGTAACGGAGGATGAACGCGAAGAGATAATGCGAAAATGGCTGCGGCAGGATGTTCGAAACGGTGAGCTGATTCTTAAAGAGCTTGAAGCCAGAGCTGAGAAGCAAAAAAGTTAACCTTTTTTCGCCGCCCTTATTAATTCCCGATACTTTTCCAGCCGCTCTTTTATTTGTGCGTCCAGGCCACGATCGGTTGGCTGATACACAATCAGCTCAGCTAGCTCCTTTGGTAGATATCGTTCGGGAACAAACCCTCCGGGGAAGTCATGCGGGTAACTATACCCCTCGGAGTTTCCTAGCTCACGCATGAGATCCGTCGGTGCATTTCTAAGGCGACGAGGGATCTCTAAATTTGGGTGGCGTTTTACAATCTCTTCCATCTCCCGGAGCGCCTTATAACTGGCGTTCGATTTAGCACAACAGGAAAGATAGACCGCAGCCTGGGCCATCGGGATTCTAGCCTCCGGCATTCCCACCCGCTCCACCGCGCGGTCCACATTTAAGGCCATCTCCAGCGCCCGCGGGTCGCAGCTTGCATCTTCCGAGGCGAAAATTATCATCCGGCGGGTTAGAAACAGCGGGTCTTCTCCGCCCTCAAGCGCACTTAACATGTAATAAAGCGCCGCTTCGGGATCGGAACCACGAAGGGATTTAATAAAGGCCGAGATAGTGTCGTAGTGATAGTCCCCGTCGTTATCAAACTGCGGTGGCTGCGAGCCAAAAGCCTGCTCAACTATCGCCGAAGTAAGAAGTGCTTCCCCGCGAGCTTTGGCTGACGCTGTGGCCCACTCCAGTCCGTTTAAAGCCCGCCGCGCGTCTCCCATTCCCCATTTAGCTAAAAGAGTCAGCGCCTCCGCTTCGATTTTGACATTTAGCCGCCCCAGCCCACGCTCCGAGTCTGAGAGCGCCCGTTCAAGTATTAACTCAATATCCCCAATTTCAAGGGGCTTTAGCAGCACTACACGCAGCCTACTTAGAAGCGCGTTTCGAATCCTGAAGCTGACATTTTCCGTGGTTTGTCCGATAACTGTGAGGAGTCCCGACTCAACGTGTGGCAGAAACGCATCCTGCTGGGCTTTGTTAAACCGGTGAATCTCATCGACCAAGGCCAATGTGCGCTTTCCCTCCATGTGCAGCGCCTTTTGCGCGGCAACTACGGCATCCCGCAACTCACTAACTCCGTCCAGCACCCCCGAAAGTTTAACAAAGCGGTAATTACTCTGGCGGGCAATAACTTCAGCTATCGTTGTCTTCCCAATGCCGGGCGGGCCCCAAAACAAGAGAGAGGGCACCGCCATTTCGGTGTCACGGAGAATCTGGCCTAATGCGGAGCTTGGGCCGATGGCCTCATCTTGCCCAACTATCTCATCCAAAGTGCGAGGGCGCATTCGGTCAGCAAGCGGAGCGCGGCTTAAACCGTCATTTAGAGTATTTTCGAAAAGACCAAGATTGGCTGAACTCATTGCGGGAACTCACTACTGGTGCTTACTACCGACAGGTCCTATTCATAGGCCTGTTTATCGTCGTGAGCAATAACGGGCTGTTAAATTGATGCTGGAAATAAACGTAAGATAGTGCGAGAATAAAGGCCCGATTAGGACCCTTAAGATCAGGTAATTAAGCATGAATCTCGATTCTTTGAAAAAAATCTACTCCGCTTTAGATGCTAAGCACGCAGCCGCAAGAAAGTTCTTTGGCCGCCCGTTAACACTCTCGGAAAAAATTCTCTTCTCGCATTTAGATCCCAGTGACATGCCAAAAGAGTTAGTGCGCGGTAAGACCCCGGTTAAACTCTTTCCGGACCGGGTAGCAATGCAAGACGCGACTGCACAGATGGCGATGTTACAGTTTATGTCGAGTGGTCGTGCTCAGGTTGCTGTACCGTCATCGATCCATTGCGATCACCTTATTCAAGCCTATGTCGGAGCTGAGAAAGATACGCTGCGCGCCATTGATGAAAACGCGGAGGTCTACGACTTCCTTGCCTCCTCCGCTAACAAATACGGAATTGATTTTTGGAAGCCGGGCTCGGGGATTATTCACCAGGTTATCTTAGAGAATTATGCATTCCCTGGTGGAATGATGATTGGAACTGACTCACACACTCCAAACGCCGGTGGACTCGGAATGGTTGCAATCGGAGTCGGCGGGGCTGACGCTGCCGAAGTCATGGCGGGCCTGCCCTGGGGAGTGAACTGGCCCAAGCTTGTCGGTGTGAAACTAACCGGCAGCTTTAACGGCTGGACATCAGCTAAAGATGTGATCCTAAAGGTTGCAGGTATTCTGACAGTTAAAGGCGGCACAGGAAAGATTGTCGAATATTTTGGCCCAGGTGTTCAGTCCATTAGCGCCACCGGTCGGGGAACAATTACCAATATGGGTGCCGAACTAGGGGCGACTACTTCGATCTTTCCCTATGATTCACGATCAAAAGATTACCTGGAAATCACAAATCGAAAGGACGTAGCTCAGCTTTGTGAAAGTTTCGCCAAGCAGTTACAACCCGATGACGAAGTAGAGAAGAATCCGGGGAAATTTTACGACGAGGTGATTGAAATCGATCTCTCAACCCTAGAGCCGCATGTCGTTGGCCCACACACACCGGATTTAGCGCGACCGATTTCGAAGCTAAAAGAGGCCGTAACCAAAGAGGGCTACCCGGACGATATCCGTGTGGCGCTAATCGGCTCATGCACTAACTCTTCATATGAGGATATCGGCCGGGCAACTCATGTGGCTGAACAAGCCGCACAACACGGCCTTAAATCCAAAATGCCGTTTATGATCACCCCTGGTTCGGAGGGAATTCATCAGACTATCCAACGTGACGGCATGTTACAGAAACTGACCTCCATCGGTGGAACCGTTCTGGCAAACGCTTGTGGACCGTGTATCGGGCAGTGGAAACGTGAGGACATAAGAAAAGGAGAGCGAAATACTATCATCACCTCCTTTAACCGCAATTTCGCTAGACGTAACGACGGCAATGCTGAAACCATGGCCTTTATCGCGAGCCCGGAAATTGTCACCGCTTTTGCCATCTCCGGTTCACTTTCATTCAATCCGCTAACCGACACCCTAAAGGGTGCTGACGGGAAGGAGTTTAAACTTACTCCTCCAATTGCAGACGAACTCCCTAAGAGGGGATTTTCGGCCGAGAAGTTCGGTTATGTCGCGCCGGCGAAAGATCCGGGTACGGTAAAAATTGTTGTAAATCCTAATAGTGATCGCATCGCTCTGCTTGAGCCGTTTAAAGCCTGGGATGGGAATGATTTCGTCGATCAACTTGTATTAATGAAGGCTCAGGGGAAGTGCACGACAGACCACATCTCACCTGCAGGTCCTTGGCTTAAATATCGCGGTCACTTAGATAAGATTAGCGACAACATGTTTATCGGAGCGATTAATGCCTTTAGGCCGCAGGAGACCGGCCGGGGACTTAATCTCCTGACGGGGCAAGTTGATGGCTACTCTCAGGTGGCCCGACACTACAAAAAAAATGGCGCATCCTGGGTCGCAATCGGAGATGAAAATTACGGAGAAGGTTCAAGCCGAGAGCACGCCGCAATGGAGCCCCGCTATCTAGGGTGCAAAGCTGTCATTGCGAAGAGTTTCGCGAGAATCCACGAGACGAATTTAAAGAAACAAGGTGTCTTAGCGCTGACCTTTTCGAACCCCGCC
>CAYMWO010000026.1:0-21551 GCA_964393905.1 uncultured Bdellovibrionales bacterium
TTCAATTGGGTAAGAGTCGGCAAACTCGGCATCATCTCTATCTATGTCTCCGAAGGAAAAGCCTTTAGCAATTTCCCTTTCTGCATACAGGTTGACAAGTTGACCTGCGAGCTGCGCAACATTTTCCTGAACTTTTTTCTTCGTGGTGGCCCAAACCTTTCCTCCCAGTTTGGTTAGTACCGGTTTTCGCCCTTCGGCTCCAACATACTTTTGAATCTTAGCAATATTCTCAACGGGTATAAAAAGCTTCGCACCTTCTGCGTATTCAAGTGAGAGAAAGTCCCCCATTTTTCCCTCAACTTGAAGCTGCTTAAGGCCTCGATACATACCGACACCGTGATCGATGTGAACAATGTAATCATTCTCCTTAAGCTGAGAGACTGTCCCAAGGAAGCGCCGCACATTTTTGGCCGATAACGTGGTTCGTCGGGATGAGATTTCGGGAAAGATTTCGCTTTCATGGATTAATTGGAACCCTGCTGCGGGCGCCTTAAAACCCGAGCTAACGTGCCCTTGCAGTAGGTTTATCCGGCCCTTGTTCTGTCCGGCAAGATTCTTACGCCACTCGAAAAAATCTCCATCGAACGGCTCGCAATTCACAGAATAAGTCGATAAAAGTTCAGTTACACGTTTTAGTCTTTGAGTCTGGCTTACTACTATTCCAACATCCAAGCCCAACGCCCGGCTTCTAAGTACTTCATCGGCCAACGGTTTAAACGGAAATTCCTTATGGCGGCTAAGCTGGAGTGCATCAGCAAGCTCTTGGTTTTTGGAGAGGTTTGCTTTCTGACCATCTTCCATTCCGCGAGATTCTGCATGAGCATCAGCTACCGCCACTTGAGAGCTTGCCCCCTCGGAAATCATAATCAATGCTCGTTCTTGTAGCGTCTGCTTAAGCCACTGAAAATTAAAGTAACCCTCCTCCGGGCGTGGCGACAGCCGGGCTTCTCGCTCCGATTCGCTATAGCGCTCCTGCAATAGAAATTGAAAATTCTCGGCATTTTCTAGCACTCTCTCCGGCTGGAAAATAAGTAATGCAGCAGAGCTCCCAATGTAATCAAAGAGAGATGCTTGCTGGGGTGCGAATAGGGGCTGTAGATGTTCAATTCCAGGCCACGGCAACCCTTTTTGCATAGCCTCAAGCATTCCCTCTATCTGGCGAGGAGGAACTTCAAGCTCACGTGCCCTCTCTCTTACGGATATCGGTAGCTGATAGGACTCTGGAGGAAGTGTATTGGGAATACCCGGGAGATAGAATTCTCTCACCGGCGTAATTCCAATAGTCCCCAGCTCCTTATTGGAACGCTGTGTCGCTGTATCAAACTCCCGGACAGATTGAATCTGATCGGAAAAAAGCTCGATTCTCACCGGGTGCGAGAGCCCGGGAGGATATAGATCCACCACAGCGCCCCGCACCGCCATCTGGCCAGATTCCTCAACCAGACTACACCTCACATAGCCAACCCCATCGAGAAGAGAAACAAGTTCATCTCGCGCAAATTTCTCACCCGGGGTAAGCGAAAATAATCGAGAGCCGAATTCATTTACTGCCGGGAGACGCTGTAAGATAGCCTCGGGTGTTGTTATCAATAGGGCATTCTTATCTGTTATGAGCTGAGCAAGCGTCGCAAGGCGACGTCCAGAAATATCCAGCCCGGGAGAGAGTGGCTCAAATGGTAAGACATCCCAACCTAGAAATGGCATCGTCTCTAGGGATCCCTCTGCCGATTGAAAAAATCTTAAGTCCTCAAGAAGAGCCTCAGCAGTGCGGGTATCCGGAACAACTACAATTGTCCTATGTGTGACACTTGGTAATTTCTCGAGGGCTAAGGAAAGGTTAGAACTCCCTCCTTGGCAGAATTTCGAGATTGCCCGTCCTTGCGTAATCTCAGCGAGAAAAAATGCCAGAGCTGCGCCGCTAAGGTGAGTAATCTGGAAGGGCTTCATCTTAAATAAAGGAATTGGTTATCAAAGCTAATCAATACGGTAAGAACTCGTATACTAAAGGCACCGTATGGGAAAGCATGTTGAGGAAAAGAATGGGGAAACCTGCGGTTGAATCCATCAATTCATTCGCACCCCAATAATATGTAATTTAAGGTAGCATCCCACGTAATCAGCCAATTTGTTCGGAAGAATCGCGGACTTCCCTTTTCCCATGAGGTTGTAGTAAAGTCCAGATTCCGACATGACGACGGTCTAGCCAAAGATACACACTGCGGGTATGACTGTTAAAGATATTAAGTGTCGCAATGAAATCGTTTAACGGTGCGACAGTATTAGGAGATTATTGTAATGAGATTATCTGGTGATTCATTCCGTCGCTTGTCCTCAAGTCATATTCTAAATGACGCACTTAACGACACTCATACTGAGACAGCAGATATTTCTTCTGAAAAAGGCGCATCAATGCTTGAGTATTCACTGCTCGCAGTCTTGATTGCAGTAGTATGCATTGCTGCCGTCACACTCATTGGCTCAGACACCTCAGTTGCCTTTAGTCGCGTTGCTAGCGTTTTCCCGTAAACCGCTAAGCTCAGCTTCCCGCTTTTTACTAGAATTGGCCCATCCTGGGTCCAATAGAGGTTAGTAACGGGCTACAAAGGGGGAGTGGCCTCTATTTTAAAATCCTATTAGTTTCAGCAAGTTAGCAGAAACTAGGGGTTTCTATTAATAAACTATCCGGATTCCTTCTAACCATCCACACCCAGGGGTCAAGATCCTAGCGAAATCAAACGAATAGTATCTAGTAAGGATAAACCTAGATTCTATTTGCCCGGGCCTACCCATGGATATTACCCAATTGCTGACTTTCTGCTTTCAACAGGGAGGATCTGACCTGCACATAAGTGCCGGTGAGCCTCCGGTTATTCGCGTAAACGGCGATATGAAGCGGGTGAAGGTTCCAGCGCTCTCACCAGAGCATACACAATCTATGCTCTACGACATTATGGGGGACTCTCAACGAAAGGGGTTTGAAGAAAAAAGTGATATCGACTTCTCTATCGAACTCGGCGATACGGCACGTTTCCGCGTCAATATCTTTCGCCAGCGCCGTGGAATGGGTGCAGTTTTTCGAATTATTCCAACGAAGATTCAATCACTCGAGCAGCTCGGATTGCCACCAATCCTTGGGCAGCTCACTCGCAAAGAGAAAGGGCTAATACTGGTTACGGGACCTACCGGCTCTGGTAAGTCGACAACCCTGGCAGCAATGATTGATGTTATCAATTCAGAGTTCGAGGGGCACATTATCACTATCGAAGATCCAATTGAGTTTGTGCACACTTCAAAATCCTGTCTCGTGAATCAACGTGAAGTTGGTCCTCACACTCAGGGCTTTAATAGCGCCCTCCGTGCTGCACTTCGTGAAGATCCAGATGTGGTTCTCGTGGGGGAAATGCGAGACTTAGAGACAATTCAGTTGGCGCTTACAGCTGCCGAAACCGGCCACTTGGTTTTTGGTACACTTCATACCTCTAGCGCTCCAAAAACTGTGGACCGAATTATCGATGTCTTTCCACCAAACCAGCAAGCGCAGGTGCGAGCTATGCTTTCTGAATCAATCGAGGCGATTGTAACTCAGACCCTCTGCAAGAAGATTGGGGGTGGACGAGTTGCAGCGCTCGAAATTCTCATGGGCACGACGGCCGTGAGAAACTTAATCAGGGAAAACAAGATCCATCAAATCCCCGGAATGATGCAGACCGGTCAGCAGTTTGGGATGCGCACAATGGAGATGGCACTACATGACCTGGTAATGAGGAACCTTATCACTAAAGAGACTGCTATCGAAAAGAGTGGAAATCCAAATATGTTTGAGGATCTGGAAAGACAGACCAACGGACAGTCACGAACAAGCTTTGCCCCCAGATAACGAGTTAGCCCATGCTTGATATACGAAAACTTCTTACTGTAATGAACGAACATGACGCTTCCGACCTCTATATTACGGTCGACAGCCCACCCTGTTATCGGGTGAATGGCGTTGTTCGCCCTGCCGGTAATCGCTGCCTGCAACCTGAAGATACCGAAGCTTTAGCGGTGAGCGTCATGAGCGAAAAACAGCAGCGTGAGTTTGAGGAGAGAAACGAGCAGAATATGGCGCTCTACTATTCCTCTCTCGGACGATTCCGCATCAATATCTTTAGGCAGCGTGGATGCGTGGGTATGGTTGTGCGGCAAATTAAGAGCCATATTCCGACCATCGAAGATCTTGATCTACCTCCGATATTAAAAGAGGTTTCAATGTCTAAGCGTGGCCTAGTGCTAGTAGTCGGCGCCACAGGCTGTGGTAAATCGACATCTTTGGCGGCGATGATTGATTACCGGAACTCAAATCAGGCCGGTCATATTATTACAGTCGAGGATCCAATCGAATACGTCCATGTTCACAAGAAATCAATTGTCAATCAGCGAGAGATTGGTTCCGACACTGACGACTACCATTCAGCACTAAAAAACGCCCTGCGACAGGCTCCGGATGTCGTACTTATTGGTGAGATTCGAGACGCAACATCAATGGAAGCGGCGATAACATTCGCTGAAACCGGCCATCTCTGCCTTGCCACGCTGCACTCCAACAACGCCAACCAGGCGATGGAGCGCATTATGAACTTCTTCCCATCTGAGAGGCACAAGCAGATTTATCTACAGTTGAGCCTTAATCTCCGCGGAATAATCAGCCAGCGCTTGGTGCGCAATGTGGAAGGTGGACGTGTTGCGGCTGTTGAAGTCTTACTCTCCAGCCCACGCATTAAGGATCTTATCCATAAGGGCGAAGTCGACCAGATGAAGGAGGCGATGGAAAAGGGCACGACCATCGGTATGCAGACCTTTGACCAGCACCTGTTCATGCTCTATCAAGAGGGGAAGATTTCGCTAGAAGAGGCGCTAAGAAACGCCGACAGCGCAAACAATCTCCGTCTGCGGGTCAAACTCGCCGAGGATACACTACTCGACGACAAAGCCAACCCGTTTAAGACTCCTGCTCCTGAAAATGGTACTGCCGGGGACCATGCGGCGGTAAGTGCGATTGTGGAAGAGCATGAGATGAAGCTGCGGCTGGATAAGAACTAATCCCAGCTTAACCGGCAATCTCTAGGAAGAAGCACTCATCGCATAAAACCGGGAACAGTTCCGAATCCTTGAATGCTGTCTGAATTGAGCCCTTGCACCGTGAGCAATTTCGCGAATGTAGCTCATAGGAGGCAAGATTCGCTCTTCTCCGAGCATGACGACACTCAGAACACTCTTTAGGCGGGGCAATCTGCTGCTTCCTATAAAACCTTAATTCAGCACTAGTGATTTGATACGGTCGATCGCAATGGAAGCAAGCTAAGTGACTACCCGCCATCAGGTCCGTAAATTCTTCGATCGTGTCAACTGTAAGGCGCGCCATGTTTTTTTCTGAACGCACTTCTATCTCCCGCCAAGAATAACCTAACGTCAAAGCCTTTTGCTGAGAAAGCGGCATCAGCTCGTGAGCAAAAGTTTCGTTATAGGGAAAGGGAGACATGCTCGCAGGGAAAAATTCTCCCCATTCGCCCGTGCTCCGCATTTGCTGAACAATGCGCGGCACAAGCTGGTAGTACTCAGTCTTGCTGTACTGCTTATTTAAAATGCAATATTCTCGATTTCGAATACCGCTACAGCCGAAACAGTTCCCCACGCCAGCAACAAAAGTGCAGTACATGGTATTATGCGTTCCGGCCCAACAACCGTTGCCAAAGAGCACATTATGGCATTTATTCCCTGTGGCTGTTGAATTGTAGATCCAAGAGGAGCCATCTCCATAAACATCCAAATCAACGCAGTGATCGGAATTAAAGACATTGACGCAATAACGGGAATCTTCAAGTGCGCTGCACTGAAAACACCCATGAGCGTTTTTCACAGAGTAAAGATGATCTCCGGAGAAATCCTCATTGCGAAACCCCACATAGGAGCGCCGAGAAGCAGCTTGTTTAATAGCTTGAAATTTAGCGGCAAATTGGGTGCGAAATTTGATGGATTTAAGTTTTTGGCGCAACGCTTCCACCGCCTCGGGCGAGGCCGGTTGATTTAGGATAAAGTTTTCAGCATTCTGTAAGTTAGTGCAGCCAATGCAGTTCCGACAGCTCTGGCATTGAAAGAGAAACTGACTCTCGCTTGAGCTCTGGCATCTTTCTGAAAATGCTAAATCGTAGCAATGCTCGCATGAAACACATTCATAACATAATTCACAACGGTTGATGATTAAACAATCGGTGCAATCCACGCAGCGAGTAGCATCCGAAATATAAAGACCACTCTCGCAGTAGAAAAGATTAAAACTCAAATAGCAGTCCCGACAGAAGGAGGCTCCGTTAATATACTCCGAGTTGTCGTTACTGATTCCAAATCGATGTGGAAGTGGAACAGCAAGAAATAGCTCAGCGAATTGTTCAAAGAACGGCCGCCCGAAGTCATAGTCCCTGCCGAAGGTCATCGGGTCCCAAGCATCAGAGAACCATTCGTCTGTGTGAAAAACCTTGTGTGGAGACTTCGGAGAATACATCGAAATCAATGCCTTACCGCTTAGATCGGATTTTCGTCGATAAAGTGTGCGGACGTTTCTAAAAGCCAGTCTCTCACGCCGACGTTCCAGGGGGGAAAGAGTTGGGGGAGCTATTTCAAGCTGAACTCCACCAAATGCAGGCGCAATGGCTCGATAAAAATCTAACTCGAAATCCGAGACCTCGAACATGATTCCGGTCCTGCGGCATTTAATTCTAGTTCCCAACTGACCCCCCATACTTGGTTGTTTTTCAATCCAGGCCATTTTAAGGGGCTAGGGATGGGCTGTATACGCCTACCGTTCCCGACAAGAAGACAGACCCAGGATTCAGAATAGGGTTCTAATCCGTTGATTTTCTTTAAAAATCACATACGATCTCGAACAAGTAATAAATATAGGTATAAACCTATGGCGACTATTTCACTTTACCTATCCAAAGCTTCCGAACCCGAGCTTTACCGCACGGTCTTTAGCCACCCCGTGCTCCCCGAGCCCCGACTCACCGTGCGCGGCAAAACCGGGGGTGCATACCGTGCCCGCTATACCTTTCAATGGACCCCTGCGGTTCAGGCATTAACTGTGTTTCTAATGCGCAGTTCCGTAACCGGAGTAAGTGGCAATTCGCCAAAACAATTACCTGTGTTTTCCGGTAGCCGCGGTTCAGCAATCTCTTCACTCGACTTCGCTATTAGTAAGCAGCCACAGTGGCTACAAGAGATGTTCGGAATCGATCGCAAGGGTCGTTCTCTGATCAAACATCTGATAATTCGCTCGAACACCGAGGGGAAATTGCCGGGACCTGTCAGGTTAACGCTAAACGATAAACAGTTACCACCCGCTGGTATTAAGATTTTTCTCGATGGCAGTCCCGTGACAGATGCAAGCATGCTTGCTCAGATTGCCAACAGAATCGAAACCCGGTCTAAACACAGGTCGCCCGTAGAACTCGTCTCGATTAAAAGTTATCCAATAGACAATCCAGTCAATACTGAGAGTGTCTTTTCTCGGAAGAAATTCGTTGATCTCCTCACCTCCGAAGCTCACGAGATGCTGTGGCGCACCGATATATTCAATCTAAAAAATATTCAGCGTTCTACAAACGAACTGCACAATAACCCATCAATTGTACGAGTGGCTGGCAAGAATGTTAATTTTTTCGACAAAATCGACAGCAACTTAAATTCTGTTCAGCGGCTAGGAATGGGTGTTTCGCAGGAGGAGATCAAACGGGAGTTTAGTGAGCGAGAGCCCGTACGCGTAGTAGCTCCTTGGATCATGTATAGCCCCTTGATACTTTTCGAGTACCTTAAACGACAAAAGGGATTCAATTTTGCAATTGACTATGAGTGGGCCTACGCCATCGAGGTCAGACGAGCGCTGGAGCAGAATTCCTTTGAGCATCCACCTGACCTCTGCGTTCTCGCTATTGGACCCGCCGCATCGTTAATCGCCCAGGGGAGCAAAATCGCTTATCGCCCACTAATGCTTTTACCAAACATCAGCCATCGAGTTCTAGTACCGGAAGCAGCCCTTGCCCAAAATAAGCCGTTATTGGGCCGGGGCGAATATTACTTTCTTTGTGAAGAGCCATCCAGTCCTGAGTTCTGTTTTGAGGAAATGGAGCGCAAGGGAGTTGTTAATCGCAAACAGGTCTCAGTATCGCACTTGGAGCCTGACGAAGCTTCTTTAATGTTGCGAGAGCAGAATCCCGATGCTCGAATGTTGATGTTCTTTCCTCATTATTCCGTAAATTCCTTGCTCAATAATTGCGTTGCGCTACCCGCTTTTGATGGCCAAAGCCAGATGAAAGAAAGCGTACTGTTTGCGAGCGAAAATTTTCTCACTAATAGAAAAAGGAGCCTCTATCTCGATATCGCGTTACGAAATGCATGGCTTGAACTTAGGGAAGACCCAAGTCGTATAGCTAAGCTGATCGAAGAACTGGTTAGCGATCAACGGTTTGTGCGTTTCTTCTCCAGGATGTCCGGACTTCATAATCTGCCCGGGGCTGTGGCGCTCAACGCCCAAACCTGAACCACTGGTTTCTTTCTTCCTTCCTATGGTAAGCCCCAGGGTACTAGAGACTAGTCTCGCATACAGGATTCGTAACAATACTGGAACAGTTCGCCATGGAAAAAACCGGAGAGGTATTTGCAAGATTCGTTCAAGTCATTAAAGAGCTACGCACTCCGGTAACTGGCTGTCCCTGGGACCTGGAGCAGACTCATCAGTCGCTTAAACCCTATATCGTCGAAGAAACATACGAAGTTCTCGAGGCGATTGATAATTGCGATGATGCTGAACTCTCGGCCGAGCTGGGGGATGTGCTCCTCCAGGTCGTACTCCATTCTCAACTCGCTCGAGACCGTGGAGTGTTTACAATCGACGATGTCGTCTCCAAGGTCACAGAAAAGATGATCCGACGCCACCCACATGTTTTTGGAGACACTGCTGTTTCAGGGACAAAGGAGGTTCTCAAGAACTGGGAGGCTATTAAGCACGAAGAGCGGCAGAACAAACAGGGAGCTGAGAAGGAATCCATGCTTGCCGGAGTTCCTAAAGCCATGCCGGCGCTCCTGCGAGCACAGAGGCTAGGACAAAAGGCGGCAAAGGTAAGTTTTGACTGGAAATCAATCTCCGGGGTTTGGGATAAGGTTAAGGAGGAGATGAGGGAGCTTGAGGCTGAGTTCACCGCGGTCCAGGGGCAGCCTTCAAGTGAGCAAAAGAAGGCCTTGGAACACGAGCTGGGAGACCTTCTCTTTAGCTTATGTCAGCTCGCGCGCTGGTTGGACACAAGCGCCGAGGAATCTCTCAAAACCTGTTGTGCCCGATTTATTGAGCGCTTCTCTAAGATGGAGGAGTTTGCAGGAAAGGCCTTATCTGAGTTTAGTGAGGAACAGCTTGAGGCTCTCTGGCAAAAAGCCAAACTAGAGCTCAATGAGCGGAAATAGGGCTTTTGTTATTTCCGCTCGAAAACGGGCCCTTTGACTTAGAGTCCCATCTCTAATATGTTTGGGAACCCGATTTTCGGGACTTTGTATATCTATCTAATTTTACTGAATATTTTAATTATTTTTTAATTACTTGAGTCGATATGGCTACCCATAAATCAGCTGAAAAACGTCACCGCCAGAGCTTAAAGCGTCGAGCCAATAACCGCTTCGCTAAGCAAACATTAAGAAGTGCGGTTAAGACTGCAGTCGCCAGCTCAACTGGCACTGACAAGAATATAGCGGCTGAGTCAGCTAAGAACGCGATTTCCCTGATTGATAAGGCAGCTGTTCACGGTGTGTTACACAAGAAGAACGCTGCGCGAAAAATTTCGCGGCTACAGAAACAACTTAATGCCAAGAAGGCATAAGTGAAAAAGGGCGCCTCGAGCGCCCTTTTTTTATTGCCGTCATTTCTACTATCACTTCCTACCCATCTACTATCGTTACAAACTCTTCTTTTACGACTAACGAGCGTAATCGCCCAACAAGAAACAGCGACCCTGTAATCACCACCAGACTCTCATCAGTTGAATGTCGAATGGCCCATGCTAGAGCCTCTTCCGCGTCGGAAATATCCACTGCAGGTAAATGTTGCGAGCTATAAATATAGTTAGCAAGATCCCCTGGGTTTACGCATCCCGGATGGCCTGAGTCAGTAAAGATAAACCTTACCTCACAGCCAACGGCCTCTGCCCGCTCCCGAAACTGAGTCAGGATTAACAACATCTGTTGCCAGTCCTTGCGCTCAAGGATTGCAACCAAAAACCAGATTTGCTTTAGATTTCTTAGTCTTCCCTGGGCAAGAAATTCCGTCATCAGATACTCGGTCAGCGCAGAAATCCCATTGGGGTTGTGCGCAACATCAAAGAGAATTGGAGAACCGTGCCCGACTGAGCTTGGAATCTGCTCTAGCCTTCCTGGCCAACGGCCGCGGTCAAGACCCTCGATAATCGCCTTCTCTGGCGCCCGCAAAAGCTCCGCTGAAAACACCGCCAGTGACGCATTGTGCAATAGATAAGGGGCAGGTCGCGGGAAGGCTGATAATTTGAGCGGCAATGTGCCAAGCTCAGAGCTCACCTCCGAGCTATCGAAGCCCTGACCAGGAAGTCGTAGGGTAAATTGCTTGCCGAAAAAATAGGTTTCAGCCTTCACCTCCCCCGCTCTCTCAATAATCACCTGCTGCACATTAGCTTCAACCTCTCCGATTACTACCGGCGCTCCGGCTTTAATGATTCCCGCCTTCTCTCGAGCAATCTCCAGTTTTGTTCTCCCGAGAACATCTGTGTGCTCCAACTCTATATTAGTAATCACACAAAGCTTTGGGGATGAAATTACGTTTGTCGCATCCAGCCGACCACCAAGCCCGACCTCAATTACCATCCAATCTAACCTCCGGTTTGAGAAGATCAGAAACGAGGCGGCTGTAATAAGTTCAAAATAGGTTAATTTCAGCCCCTTGCTAATTCGAACTCGCTCAACTTCTAGAATCGCTTCGCTAAGTTCAAGCGCTGGCACAGGACGACCATTAATCAGGCAGCGCTCGGTAACATGTCCTAGATGCGGGGAAGAGTAGTGACCAACTGAGGCACCGCTGGCCCTGAGAATAGCTGCTAAAAGCGCCGTGACGGTACCCTTCCCGTTAGTGCCCGTAACGTGGATAGCCGAAACCCGATCCTGGGGGTTACCCAGGGCAGCCATCAAAGACTTTGGTGTTTCAAGGGTAAAGTCCTTAGTTCCGCTCCAAAGCGGAAGGGACTCAAGCAGCATCAGTCCAGGGAGATCCTTAGCGTGATTATTCATCTCACTGTTAACAGGGCAATCTCCCGTGTTTAGGCAAAACCAAGAGCTTCCATCACAAGGTTGTGTATGGCAGGGCGAAATTCCTTAATCGCATTATTCTCTGGGGAGGGGTGAATACGATTCGATAACAATATCACGTCGACCTCCCGCTCAGGGTCAATCCAGAGCGAACATCCAGTAAAACCCAGATGTCCAACCGCGCGGGGTGAAAAATATGTGCCAGAGCTACTATTATCTTTACTCGGCGTGTCCCAACCCAATCCCCAGCTACTCTCTTTAACCGTTCCATCCACAGTCCAAAACTTATGTACGGTTTCCTTGCTGAAAAGCGAACCCCGCCCCTTATAAGATTCAATCATCTGATGCGCAAAGCGATGAATATCCTCCGCCGTAGAAAAAAGGCCAGCATGGCCTGCTATACCACCCATTGCCCAGGCATTATCATCGTGAACTTCCCCATGGATAATTTTGTCGCGCCAGGGGCAAAGAGCTGTGGGAGCAATCATTTCGTGCACAGGTTCTATGCCGCGGCGTTTGACCTTTGAAAGATCAATAAAGCCTGTACTGGCAAGCTTTAAAGGTTGAAATATTTGATCCTGTGCCTGCTTTTCCAGTGGCTTGCCAGCAGTCAAAACTTCGAGCACGTTCTGCAACAGGATAAAGCCCAAGTCGCTGTATTTGGCGACTTTACCAGGCACATTTTCCAACTTGAACCGGAAGATCTCGTTGTAGACAAACTCCACCGCTCCCCGACTAAACATAATTCCCTGCCGCTCGCCGCGATCGATGCGGGATATCTCCTTATAAAAAGGGACGGTAGCTGGGTATCCTGAGGTATGCGACAGCAGATGCCTGACTGTCATCTGCTCTTTTCCATGGGTCGCGAATGTTTGGAGTATCCGCGAGAGCCGACTTTCGATATCCAGCAGCCCGCTCTCAAAAAGCTTCATCACCAAAGTCGTTGTAACTATGACCTTAGTAAGCGATGCTACATCAAAGACGGTATCCTTTGACATAGGAGAGATTTGCGGGATGATCGATCGACATCCAACAGCTTCATGAAAGACAATCTCCCCACCCTGCCCGACTAGCAATACCGCTCCCGGAAACGGGAGCTTCTTCTGTTGCAGCCCGGCAGCCAAAGTCTCTGGGGCATCCCCAGGATTATAGTTGGCGGCAGCGCTCTCTAGAAAATTTTTAACTTTCTCCCATTTCATCTTAAGCTTTTCCTATTCTACCGTTTTGCTCTTCTAATTTGCTTTTCTAAAACCGATATTTTTTATCTAAACTCTTCAGCTCAAATCAGACCAATTCGAGTATCGGCAATCTCCAAGGTTCCGTTTTTTATTCGTGCCAGGCCTCGAAGCGGAAGAGGTTGATTCTCGCCACCGTGCCCAAAGGCAAAGTTAGACAGTACCGGGAAATTCCCCTCGGCAAAAAACTCCTGAACACTGTTCTCAATTACCTGCTCAATCTTTGGGCCATGCTGGGCTACACATCCACTAAACCTGCCAAAAACGACCCCGCTCAGCTGCTTAAACTTACCTGCAAGTTTAAGCTGAAGCAGGGATCTGTGTATTCGAAAAGGCGCCTCTCCCACATCTTCAATAACAAGAATTTTACCGGAGAGGTCTAGATCATAGGGGGTGCCAAGCAACGCTGTAATAAGTGTTAAATTCCCTGCGACTATCTCGCCCTCGCTCGCTTGATTTTGAGATCTCAGCTCCCGACACGAAAAATTAAAGGTCGATCCAGGCTCCTGCAACATTTTCAATAATGATTCAATACTGGCTCGCGCCTCAGCTGAGGAATGGGCTTCTGAAAATTCCTTTGAGACCGTTCCACCATGAATTGTCGGGATCCCTGACTTGACAGTAACTGCGTGCAGTAGTGCCGTGATATCGGAGTAACCAACAATTGGCTTTTTCGCTTCTCCAATTTCTTGATAGTTCAAGAGCGGCAAAACCTCCATCGTCCCATAACCACCACGGGCAGCTAGGAGGATGTTTACCAATGGATTCCGCACAAGCTCCATGAAACCTTGCGCGCGCGACTCTTTCGAGGCCCCTGAAAATCCAGAACCTGTCGCACCGTAGTTGGCTGAGGGGTCCAAGGAGAGGTGAATCTTAAATCCTCGCTTTTCCAATTCCTTAAGGCCAGCTTGAAGACCTGCTGGATTAGTTGGAGAACCCGTGGAGAAAACGCCAACACCACCACCAGTTGGGAGGGCATGCAGACGGGGGCTCGAAGTCGGTTGTGCTAATGAACTTTTCAAGCAGTCTTTTACTCTCTATTTGCAGGAGATATCTTTCTCGCTACGGGGGCAATCTCAGGGGTAGAACAATATTGCACTGGGGTATAGAAAGTAAACCAAGTTTACAGGATATAAATGGGAGGGTGATTCATTAATGATAGCGAATTCTACAGTTCCTAGCGGTTGGAGACTTGATCACGTCGCCCATGCGGTAGCAAACCTTGATGAGAAAATTGCACTCTATTCCAACCTCTTTGGGTTTGAAGTCGAGAGCCGTGAGATAATAGTCGAGCAAAAGGTCTCCGTAGCATTCCTCCGACTTCAGAATACACTGCTTGAGCTTATTGCCCCTGAAGAATCCAATATCACCTTAAAAAAGTTCTTGGAGAAACGTGGGGAGGGGCTTCATCATATATGTTTCCTTGTGGATAATATTCGGGGAGAGCTAGAGAAGTTGCGAGCTAAAGGGGCGAAGCTTATAGACTCTGAGCCAAGACCGGGAGCCCATGGGACCGAGATTGCCTTTATTCATCCACATTCCACAGGTGGAGCCCTGATTGAGCTTTGCGGCAAACGAAGAAATGATAATCAGCTTTAAAAACTCCCCAGAGTCGGGCCGAATCTCACCGGTCTCGGCTTGTCTATCTGCGGCGGAATAAGATAGTGTTCTTATAATCAACAAAGGGGCATTTCTTTACTAGGATTTATGTCTACGGCCGTCGCGAAATTTTTAATTATTGATACCGAGCCCACCCGGCAGCGGAACCTACGCAGTATTTTGTCGAGCCTAGGGTACAAGTCTGGGGAGGTGGAGAGTATTGATAATGCCGAGGCGGCGTTGGCTATTTTAAAGAAGAAAAAATACGAATGTGTCTTTCTTTCAATGACCCTGTCAGGCATTGAGGGGCTCGATCTGCTGAAACAGATTCGTGACAACTCACGCCTACGAGAGGTGCCGGTTGTCGTGTTTAGTTCAGAAGTATCTAAAGAGAATGTAGTAAGCTCTGTCCAGGCAGGAGCCAGCTCCTTTATGGGGCACCCTTTTTCGGTTAGCGATGTAGAGAGCGTATTAAAGCTGGCCTTGCGTAAGACACCCGCGAAGTAAATTGCCTTCCAATATTTTATTTAAGTTCCAGACCGATGTTTGACTCCTTATCTTCTAAACTTGAAACCACTTTTAATCGACTCCGCGGGCGCGGAAAGCTTTCCGAACAGGATATCGATGAGGCACTGCGGGAGATTCGCCTCGCCTTATTAGAAGCCGATGTGAATTTGGGTGTTGTTAAAGACTTCTGCGAAAAGGTCCGTAAACACGCATTGGGAATGAAAGTCGCGAAGAGCTTAACTCCTGGGCAGATGGTCATCAAATTTGTTCATGACGAACTTATATCTGCCATGGGTGAACGAGTGGGGCTTAACTTAAGACACGCTCCTCCTGTGACTATCATGCTTGTCGGTCTTCAGGGTTCAGGAAAAACTACCTCCTGCGGCAAGCTTGCACGTTACCTTCGTGACACCTTGCGACGACGCCCACTGCTTGTGCCTGCTGACGTTTACCGCCCAGCTGCAATAGAACAGTTAAAAACTCTAGGGCGAAGCCTTGACGTCGAAGTATTCCCAAGCACGACTGACCAAGACCCAGTGCAAATTGCTGTCGCAGCAGAAGAGTTCGCTAAGCGCTCGGGTTTTGACACACTTATTTTAGATACTGCCGGTCGTCTGCAAATCGATGATGAGTTGATGGATGAGTTGGCTGAGATTGTGGAACGCATTGAGCCTCACGAGATTCTATTGGTGGCTGATGCGATGACCGGACAGGAAGCTGTAAACGTCGCCAAGGGGTTCGATGAGCGGCTTGATATCGATGGCCTGATCTTGACCAAGCTCGATGGCGATGCCCGAGGCGGGGCGGCCCTTTCGATGCGCGCGGTAACCGGAAAGCCTATAAAATTCATCGGTATTGGCGAAAAACTTGAAGCTCTTGAGGAATTTCACCCAGATAGGCTTGCCTCCCGGATTCTCGGGATGGGCGATATGATGACGTTAATTGAGAAGGCCGCCCGTGAGGTGACAGTTGAGGACGCCCAAAAGCTCCATAAAAAGATAAAAAAGAACGATTTTTCCTTGGAGGACTTCCATTCTCAGCTACAAACCATTAAAAAGATGGGTTCGATGAGCTCACTTATCCAGATGGTCCCCGGTATGGGAAAGCTGGCTAAGGGGGTCGACGACTCTCTCGCTGATAAGGAGATGGGCCGGGTAGAGGCCATAATCCTTTCAATGACTCCCGAGGAACGCCAAGACTACGAAGTCATTAACGGCAGCCGAAGGAAGCGAATTGCAGATGGCAGTGGAACATCCGTGGAGGATGTGAACCGGCTATTAAAGCAGTTTACCGAGATGCGGCAGATGATGAAGAAGTTTTCTAAGCTCGGTGCCGGCGGTGCCGGGGCGATGCGGGGGCTAGGAAGCTTAACTGGGATGTTGAAGGGTGGAATGAAACCCCCCGGTTTCTAGGAGTCGGGTTTTTAAATCCCACTCTATAATTAATTTGAATTTTAACCATTGTTGTTTTTGGAGAATTTATTGTGAGCGTTGTAATTAGACTTTCAAGACACGGAAGAAAAAACCACCCGTTTTACAGGATAGTGGTCGCAGACAAAGCCATGCGTCGTGACGGGCGGTATCTTGAGCTTGTCGGAACATACGATACATTGTCCAAGCCAGTCGCTCTGACTTTGAAGGAAGACCGCATTAAGCATTGGATCGGTTTTGGTGCGCAGCCTTCAGATACCGTTTCCCAGCTTATCGAACAGAAGATTCCAGGCTATCTCGGCGAGCTTGAAAAAGGTCGGCTGACGAAAATTCGTTCCAGTCGCTCTAAGAGAAAGGCGCGCTTGAAGGCCAGTGGTAAGGCCTCTCCGAAGGCCAAGGCTGAACGAAAAACTGCTAAGGCAAAGAGCACTCCAGAAAAGGCAGCTGAAAAAGCTGCTGAGTAGTCTAGCCGATAATCTCTCGGATTCTCCGGCCTAGAAGGTCGTAGATTTCGAGAATATTAACACCGACACCCTTAAGGGCCTGTCGGTGTTTTTTTATGACCGCTTCGTCCTTTCTGACAAAGGGTCCCGTCATGGCACCGGCAAAATCGGACCCTGATTGCGAAAGGTTATCGAAAACTCCATTGGCAATCGAGAGAACTATTTCACGAGAGCTTTTGTTTGGAATACCTGAAGCATTTAGCGACCGAGTTGCCGATTCCAAAAGTGCCACAACATGTCCCGCGCTTAGCACACACCCTGCATGATAGCGGGCACGATCTACGCCAGTTACCGAGAGCGCCATTCCCCCAAAGCTCTTAACAGCTGCCCCGAGCCTTGCCGCAATATCTAGTGGGCTCTCGCCCCCGGTTTCGATGGTATAGACCACTCCCTGTGGGATGCCTCCCGTAACTTTAGTGCCTGTTCCCTTTGTAATTGGGTAGCAGGGGTGCAGAACGCCAGTCTCCGCTCCCCGTTTGACAAACGGACTCAGCACTTTCAGCTCGGTACCACCACTAAGGTGCACGACATCCACACCGCTCCATGAGGCTCGAAGAGCACTGACAATATCGACAACCTGAGATAATGCATCATCGGTTGGAGAGAGAATGAGTAAAGTGCGCTCCCCATCACAAAACGAGCACAGGACCTTCTTTAGTTCCTCATGCGTCTCTCGATTTGCCGAGTCAAAGACAAGCTCGTTGTCTTTTGAACGACGAGTCCTAACGGTGCGAAATGCCACTTCAATGCCGGATTTTTGCAGCATCTGGGCTAGCGCATCGCCAGCCCGGCCAGCACCGACGATCCCCACTTTCGTATAGATTCTAGTTAGCGACATGAAAAACCTTTTACCCCGCGATTGTTAAAAACAAAAGCCTGGCTCTAGTCTGCCAGTCGCTGACAGAAGCTAGTTATGGTAGAAACCGTCCCTGAACATATGAAGCCACTTCACTATCAAATTATCACCCTATTTCCCGAGCTCTTCCAAAGTTTCAAGAGCTCGGGGCTGCTTAGCCGCGGAATTAAAGACGGCATAATTGAAATCGATCCAATTCAGCTCCGAGACTTCGCCGTTAATGACTATGGCCAGGTCGACGACTCCCCTTACGGAGGGGGCTCTGGGTTAGTGCTCCGACCGGAGCCGGCTTTTAAAGCTATTCAGGCGGCGAAGGTAAATGACCCAAACGCCAAGGTGGTGCTACTGACCCCACGGGGTGCGGTTCTCACACAAAAACTGGCCCGAGCGTTGGCAGAGGAGCGCTCAAAGGCGCAAAGCGGGTTTATTATCATCTGTCCGCGCTATGAGGGTATTGATGAGCGCATCGCCGAGCACCTGGTTGATATTGAAGTAAGCATCGGGGATTACATCCTGATGGGTGGAGAGATTCCAGCCATGGCTTTCATCGAGTCCACAGCTCGACTCCTCCCTGGGCTGCTCGGGAACCCGGAATCAATTGGCGACGAATCTTTCGAGACCGGGCTGTTGGAATATCCACAGTACACTAAACCTCAGCTCTTTGACGCCGGAGAGGGCGAGAGTTGGGAGGTTCCAGCAACACTCCTTTCCGGAAATCATAAACAAATAGCTGATTGGCGCTCCGCTAAAGCACTGCGCGACACCGCCGAGAGGCGTCCTGAACTTGTGCATAATCTCCCTCCTGGAGCCGAGATTTCCATCGCGCTGATGCATTATCCCGTCACCGACAAAACCGGGGATGTGGTAACTTCCTCAATCACAAACATCGACCTCCACGATATCGCCCGCTCGGCTAGAACATTTGGCCTTGAGCGCTTCTATGTCGTGCACCCGACAAAAACCCTCCGCCGCCTAGCAGATAAGATTTTCGATCATTGGTCTACGGGATACGGCTTCACATACAACCCCAATCGCAGCGAAGCCCTAGAGCGTATGACCGTTCTCCCATTTCTGGATGACGCCATACTCGATATCGAAACCCGGACCGGCAAGCTGCCACGGCTTGTAACCACTTCGGCTAGGCCATCGGAAAAAAGTATCGGGTTCGTAGAACTCCGCGCCCAACTGACAATGTCCGATACCCCTCACCTGCTGCTGCTTGGAACCGGCTGGGGGCTAGCGCCTGAGATAATGGAGCGGGCGGACTATCACCTTGAACCCATTTACGGCCCGGGGGAGTATAATCACCTATCGGTGCGCGGCGCAGCCGCAATTATTCTCGATCGGCTATTCGGAAAGCAAACATGAAAGTTTTTGGCATGGTCAATACCGGGAACTCCGCTCCCTACACTCCGTATGCGCTCAGGAGTTTCTTTGAACATACTCCGCTTGACCCGGGCGATCGGTTTTTCCTAATCGACAACGATCATTCCTGCGCCGAGAACGATTACTCAAAATTCTCGCGACTCGAGTTAATTATCAACCAAGAGCCTCTAGGATTTGCAGGAAACGCCAATCAGATCTTGCGAACCGCGGGGGAGTCTTCCGCGGACTTCTTTTTTCTCAATAACGACATCATCTTTACACCTTCCTGGTTGGAGCCACTGCTGAGTGACAGAGCCTCAGTCTTATCCCCCCTTTGCAATTTTAATGTTCCCTACAAAACCGAGAACTTAGAATTTAAAAGAACAATGGACCTCTCAGACTATATCGGTCATGAGCAAGAGCTCGCAGCAGTTTGTATGCAACATAAAGCCCGACTCCAGGGATACAAGAGTGTGCTAAATCTCCCATACTTTGCCGTTAAGATTCCGCACTCGGTCTATTCTGTCGTTGGGGAGTTTGATGAGTCCTTTGGAAAAGGTGGTGCGGAAGACAACGACTATTCGATACGCGCAATATTGGCAGGATTCTCTGTCGAATACGCCCTCTCCTCTTATCTTCTACACTTTGTAGGAAAGTCTACCTGGGCTGGCGCCGAGACCGCTGAAGAGACTGCTAAACGCGATCGAAACTATCTGGAGAAATTCAGCGCCAAGTGGGGAGCTCCCCTTTGCGAACTGATGATTAAGAATAATCTGGCTGTACTTGATACGGCGCCGGAGCTACGCTCCAAGTATGATGCTGGAGATTTTCTGGGCGTAATTCAAGCGCTAAAGACAACTTAAAATACCCGCCGCAAGACCGGTGGTAGTGAATTTTTCCCTACAGGCACAGCTCTTTTATAGGCGCCGGGGTGTGTTGGGTGGATATCCTCCATCTGTGGGTTTTTATTCCAACCTAACCAGACTCTTTCATACCACCCCGGTTGCATCTCGTGAACATGGCTAAAGGTGGTAATCTTTCTCTTAATCTGCGCGTCTGTTCTCGCGTAGCTCATGTGATGACAGACTCCGACCTGAATTGGAATTAATGCCCGAGTAGGAGCCTCGACTAATCTGTTCTCTCTAAAAAACCCCTCTTTAATTTTCACAAACACCGGTGGCTTATATCCCTCGGGGGGATCGACACGAAAACGCACACTCTTCCAGTAGACGAGAACTGTCATATGCCAACAGGCAATTTGCGGATTTTTAGAGACCATCTCCATCATCCGCTGCAATTCCACGGGGTCGTAGATCTCATCAGCATCTACAATAAAACAGTAATCAAATCCCTCCTTCTCCAGGAGTTTCAGCCCAGCGTTTCGTTGTTCGGTTTCGCTACCCCAACTGCCGTGCACGACTCTAAGTTTTAACTGTGGGTCGGGAAAGGCTGCGATGGTATTAAGAGTCCCCTGAATATTCCCCGGGGGGCCGTTCCAGGGCTTGCCGCTAATAAGCACAAAAATCGCGTCGACTGAGGAATAGACAGACTCCAGCGCGAGCGGAAGCCAGCTGTCATCGTCATATACACAGCAGACAGCGGCAAATGAAACGGTTTTAAGATTCATAGAGTTATTAATTCACTTATAGTAAACTCGCCGCTTTGGAGCCATTATTTTTAACCCCAGGAGCGAACTTGTGAGTCACGACAACTCTTCATCGATACCGGTTCTTTATCCACTTGGTCATTTCTACTCCCCGCTTGTGGATCCAGCTCAAATAAGGAGGCGTGAAAAGGAGATATTCTCGGTAAATAGTGCAGAACTTCCAGGGATTGATCTGCGCGCCGAGTATCAACGCCAGCTTTTCACTGAACTAAGTGCATTCTACCCCGAGCTTCCCTTTCCCGTAGATAAGGGTAGCGATAGCCGTTACTGGTTTAATAATCAGAATTACAGCTACACTGATGGGATTATACTTTATAGCCTGTTACGGTACCTTAAACCAAAGCGCGTAATCGAAGTTGGATCCGGGTATTCCTCCTGCGTAATGCTCGACACAAATGACCAGTTTTTCACCGACAAAATGCACCTTACATTCGTGGAACCATACCCGGAACGATTATTGTCTCTCATCCGCCCCGAAGAAAAAAATTCCCTCGATGTTCGCGTATCCGATCTTCAAGAAGTGGAACTAGAGCTCTTTAAGGAGCTAGGGCCGGGGGATATTTTATTTGTTGATTCAACTCATGTTGGGAAGACGGGCAGTGACGTCAATCGGTTCTTTTTCGAGATCTTTCCGGCTCTGCAACCCGGTGTTTTAATTCATATCCACGACATATTTTACCCGTTTGAATACCCGGCAAAATGGGTCTATGAAGGTCGCGGCTGGAACGAGTGCTACATGCTACGCGCATTCCTCTCCTATAACAGTAACTTCCAAATCGAGTTCTTTAGCCACTATTTTTACCTCTTCCACCGTGACTTAATGGAGAAGTTGATGCCACTTTGTCTGAAAAATCCCGGGGGGAATATCTGGCTAAGAAAGACTCAATAAGGGTTGGCCCCAATGAACCCACTTTTGAAAAACTTTAATTATTTTTCACATTCACACAGCGCCAGAATATTAAGTCCAAATTTACTGTCTAATTTCCACTAGTTAACGCAGAAAAAAATTCCTCTAAAGTTTTTCCAAGCGCCTCAAAACGG
>CAYMWO010000027.1:0-20355 GCA_964393905.1 uncultured Bdellovibrionales bacterium
GTAAAGGGAACCCGTTTCCCAGTGATATTTCCGGTGATATTTCCGCCCGCAATCCCGCCAGGCAGAACAAGCTTGGGAGTGGCAACTTGAGCAGTTGGGTTTGTCTCGACAGGGGAGACCTCCGGCGTGACGCCAGCTTCGGGTGTTGCAGGAGCCGGCTTAAATAAGTCATCCCACATCGCTCTTACTGCGTCCTGCTTGAGGCCCAAGACAAAAGCGACAGCTATTAAGGTGCAGAGCGAGATTGCAGCTTTATAATCTTTCATTGCTAAAATTCCTTATCGGAAGCACAACCCCCAACACTTTATAGAATTTATCAGCTGTCGGGTAGGGCTCTATCGGTGGCGACTAAACCTGTAAAACCGCCATAAACCACAATAAATCCCCAGTTGTGGTAAAAGCTTTATCTCTTTCCCTCAAACGCTCGATTATCTAATAGTGGGATACTAGAAGGCGCCAAACGGATATTTCCCTAGAACACTAAGTTATATGAGATTCGGCCTTTATATACTCTCTCTAATGTTCCTCTGCCCAACTGTGCTTTTGGCAGCCGATCTCACCTGGCTCGACAAGGCCGAGGATTGCCAGAGCTTCCAACGCGGACTGACAAAGTTCTACGAATCGCTTGGGGACACTTCGGTATTGAAGGTCGAGGAGAGTGAGGCGTTGGAACATGTTCTGAACGAAGCCTGTGGCGCGCGCTTCAAGGAGTGTAATTTTAAACTCTGTGAGAAGCGTTCGCTCTCGCTAAAGGATGACCCCGCGACAGGGAGCTCAGGACAGGCGCCGATTAAAACAGATTCACTAGCCTGGTTAAAAGAACCTCTGACCTGCGATGGGCTACTTGATCAGATACGCGCTAGGTATGAACCGCTTGGGCCATATTCTGGACTTCCCGCAGAAAAGAAAAAGGAGCTAGATCACGTCCTCGATGTCTCTTGCAGTGCGCGCTTTACTCACTGCAAGTTCGCGACCTGCGCCAAGTTCGGAGCCAGCGACTCTGAAAAAAGGCTAGAGGGGCTGTCCGCTCAGGGCGAGGGTAGTGGCGAGCTCTGGCCTGAGGAACGGGCAGAGGTGGACGATAAGTTGATGACATTAAGCCAATACCAAAAGGCCAGTCTCGAACTACAAAAGGCAATCAAACTCGAGCATGAGCGGCTCACAGGCTTAATTGCGCAGGCTCGCGCGCAAGAAGAAAGCGAGGGGCTGGAGTGGATTAAGTTCACCGTCCCCGCTGAAAAGGTGATGAAAGAGCAAGAAGCTGCCGGCTTTGGCGGCAAGAAAGTGCTTCGGCCAAACAAAAAAGGGGCCTACGATAACAAGTCGCTTAGCGGTGATAACGGTGGCTTTACAAACCGGCCGCTCATCAAACCTGATGACCAAAAGGAGCCAGAGGAAGATGCTCCAACTCCACAGCCGTTGTTCTAGCTAACTCTTGAGCGCCACAAGCGAAACGAAATTCAGCCATTTTAGATGTAGCTCAACTTTTTGAAATCCGGCGTCTCTTAACAAAGTAAAGTTTTCTTGAAGGGTGAGAGGCACGAGCACGTTCTCTAGGGCCTCACGTTTTTGTGAGATTTCAAGTTCAGAGTAGCCGTGGTCCCGTTTGAAGTCGTAATAGAGGTCTATCATCAACTCATCAAATAAGGGTTCGGAGTGGCGGATTTTCTCGGTGAGCAGCAGTGCCCCTCCGGGGTTAAGCGCTTGGAAGATACGGGAGAGTATTAGGCCCCGCTTCTCGGGGGCGATAAACTGCAGCGTATAGTTAAAGAGCACGAGCGAAGCATTTCTCGGTATGAACTCCGCGATATCTCCCAATACGAGCTCGATACGGTCATCAATATGCGCAGCTTGGAGCTTCTCGCGACAGCGCGTGAGCATGGGCTCTGAGTTATCAACGCCAAAAAATCTGACACTCTCGTCTGTGATTTCGTTCGCCATACGCAACAGGGTTGTCCCCGTGGAGCACCCTAAGTCATAAACCACAGCTCCTGGGGCGCACAGTTTGCGAGCTAACCTAGCTGAGGCCGCCTGGGCCTCTTGATAGAACGGGACGGAACGACTAATCATGTCGTCAAAGACAGAGACGACTTTGGCGTCGAACTTAAAGTCCGAAATCGTCTCTAACCGTTCGTTAAAAATTTTATCGCGTGCTGTTGTCATAATGTTTTCCAGAAACCTCGACATATTGAAGGAATACTCCACGGGAATCAACTTTGGGGAGATTGCACGGATATCCGAGGAGCGCTACGCGGCGCTTTTTAGGCCGCATTGGGAGGAGGTGCTGGGGTTATTGGAAAAGCTAGCGCTTAAGCCGGACCAGGAGTTGGCAGAGCTGGCGATTGCTAAGCTTTTTGCTTGGCGGAAGGGGCCGTTTACGGTTTTCGGTCATGAAATAGATGGCGAGTGGCGGAGCGGAATGAAATGGGAGCGGGTGCGGCCAGAGCTCGGAGACTTAAAAGGTAAGCGGCTTTTAGATGTTGGCTGCGGGAACGGGTATTACCTATTGCAGGCGCAGGCGCTCGAACCAGAGCTTATCGTCGGGCTTGATCCGATGGAGAAGTATTTTCTGCAGTATGAGTTGGTAAGGTTATCGAACCCGATGCCGCGGGTTTCTTTCTTGCCGCTTGGCGCGGAGCACTGTCGGCTTTTTCCGGAGTTTTTTGATTGCGCAATGTGTCTGGGGGTCATCTATCACCAGCGCAATCCCGTGCAGATGTTGTTGGAATTAAAGGCGGCGCTTAAGCCGGGCGGCGAGTTAGTGTTGGAGAGTTTGGTGATTCCGGGAGAAAAGCTGGAGTCGCTTTTGCCGAAGGAGCGCTACGCAAAGATGCGGAACATTCATTTTGTGCCGACGGTGAATCATTTAATACGGTTTATGGAGGAGGCAGGGTTTGTGGATGTGGAGATGTTTTCGGTGGTGACGCTAACTTCAGAAGAGCAGCGCGCAACGCGCTTTTCGCCGGGGGAGAGCCTGGTGGACTTTCTTGACCCGCAAAACCCAGGCCTGACTGTCGAGGGGTATCCGGCGCCAAGGCGGGCTTGTTTGAAGGGGTTTAAGCCGCGATAGGGTGCGTTTCCTAGCGAGTAAGTCACCGTTTTCTAACCCATTCTTAACTAGTTAAAATCATAAGTCACAGATAACTAAATCAGCTGAATAATCGGCCAAATTTTAGGGTTGCGGGGGTCATGGCTTAGGTGCTGAGATTGACCTAAATCCTTAATTACTTTAAGGTTCCACGCGATAACTGAAGTTTTGACGACTGCTCTTTGACAGGTCAATTTAGGGTAAGCGCTTTAGAGTTTGTCAGTCGAGTTTTCACTTTTTTCTTTTTAAATTTTCACGAAAATACAAACTCTCTTGTCCGATTTTTTTCAGACAACACCGAAGCCTTGTCCGCTGATCAATTCCCAACCGAGTAGATGAAATTTCTGAGTGGGTTCGCATGTGGATCGTTCCACACGCGGGGCCCATTCGGGACCTGAAGGTTTCGTACCTTTTTCTGTTCTAGAGGTTCCCAGCGCGGGATTGCGCTGGATGGTTTGGAGGTTGATCTTGCGTTACGAAGTGCGACCTGGATTGGTTTCTTCTTTCAACGCGGCGCCGGACATCCCGGCGCCGGACATCATGCGGCCGGTCCTCGCGAACAGGGACCGCGAGTACAGCTACTGGCAGGAGGCGCTGCGACTCGACTCGGAAGGGGACATCCCGCTCGATCCCGAGCTCAGCCGCCGGCTGAAGTACGGCACGCCGTGGCGGATGATCGTGCACCGCGTCGGTCGCCGTCCGGTGGTCGTGAACTGGGGCGGTCGACTCGAAGTCGTCACCCCGGAGATGGAGGAGATGTACCTCGAGTTCTGGGTTCGGGCCCAGCTCTGCGGCGCCAGTGAGGTCGACGGCTCCGGGGACGGCATCATGCGCCTCGCCGGCCAGACTTTCATGGCCGTCTGGCGCGAGCTCCCGTCCGTGCCCTACGTCTTCCCGTTCAAGCCGCGGTGCCTCGGCATCCCGGTCGCCGTGAAGGGCGAGCCGCTCTTCTCGCCGTTCCACCAGGGGTACTTGAGTTACCCCATCCGCGATCTCGCCGACCGGAACCGGTCGTTCTTCCTGATGGGCGGCTACAGCCCGCTCGTCATCGCGGAGTTCGGCGGGGTCTCTACTGTGTTCGAGGTCACGCAGCTGCTCTCCGACCTCCGTCAGCGGGGGGAACTCCTCTCGCCTTTCCAGCACTATCGCCCCGAGGTCTCCCTCGTGGAGGACGGTCGTGGACTCTGGGAGAAGTTCGCCGAAATACAGGCGCTGCTCGCGGGCGGGTTCCACGGTCAGACCGCGGAGCAGAAGATGCTGTGGCACCAGGAGGTGCTGGGTTGGATCGTGCACCGCAAGGGGCCGGTCGAGACCGCGGAGCAGCTCTTCGGCCGCTACCGGACTGGCTTCAAGGCCATCTACGGCGCCGACCCGGTGGAGGTCTTCGAGGCCTACAACCCTGGGGTGAAGTTCGCGGATGCCGTCCAGCGCCTGCGTTCGTCCATCCGGCCCGGCTGCACGAGGACGAAGGCCGGACCGGCCGTCAAGGCCTGACCGAGTAGGCCGTGAGGAATCGGGATCTTGAACCAAGGTTTTAAAGGCGAAAGCCCAACCCAAGGTTCAAGGTCCCGGTCCCCTCACTATTCCATTATTACTGCCTTTATTGCCGCTCTTGGGAGCGTTACAAGTTTCCGAATAAAAAAAGCAGACATTCGCAAAGAGAAATATCTTATTTCACTTTGGGGGCGTCTGCTTTTTTTGTGTTTAGTTTTTGTGGGTGAGGGAGAAGTGGATTGGCGGGCGAGACCTTAGGGTTGAACCGTGTGGTAAAACCTTTATTGGAATCGCCCAGCCGGGCAGAGTCTATGAGAGCACTCTGCCCGGGGGACACCGCGGGGTCGTTAGTAGAAGAACGCCGGGAACACCCCGAAGTCGGTGCTCAGGAAGCGAACCCATTCCTGAAGCAGCCGGTGGTCGTCCGAGATGGGCATCGGCGGGAGCGGTTCGCGCAAATCGATCAGCACGACCGCTTCAATCTCGTCCTTGTCTGTCGGGACGAGCCCCTTGGGATCGACGTCAATTCCTCCGACTCGGAACACCGCGTCCGGACCGTGGTGACGCTCGATCGTCCCGTCGGGAATGTCCGCAAGCACCTTCGGAGGGGTTCCCCCCTGCAGGTACTTTTCGAACGATCCTCCGGGCCGGACATCGCGCCGCACCCCGAACCTCGTGGTTAGCGGGGTGAGCTGGTCGCCTTTCAGCTTCAGGCCGAGCTCCTCCTCTCCTTCGAGGATGGCCCGCATTTCTGGAGACTCCTCCCAGAACTTGAGGCGACCGCCGGGGAGGATCACTCCGCCAGGAAACTTTCGCGAGCGTACGGCGTACACCCGCATGTAGTCCCGAGAATTCGGGACTAGCAAGCTCACGGTTGGCACCGCGAGCGGAAGGGGCTTTTCGCCCATGGGGCCCTCCTTTCAGGGGGGCAAGAAAGGGAAGAAAAGGAAAACCGATGTGAAACCTAAGGTCTCACCCATATTTGAATCATGCGAAAGAACTGCTATCGCGAGGAAATCTGATACAGGGTATCAGCTAAACCTGAGCCTATAAAGCTTAGGTCCTCGTATTCGGAGTGGTTGTGCGGGGAAGAAGGCAGGGGATGCCAAATAACCTCGGCAGCTCCAGGGGGCCTTTATCTTTATATAAAAGCCCTACTCGATTCGATGGGTTAGGGGCCAGTTCGGCTGATTTGAACTTTGTTGGGGATTTGTAAATACCCCTCCTTTCTCATAGAATGACCGCCTTTCTTAGGAACGCCAAAGCTATGAACCACAAAATCGCCGAAAACGCCGTCTCTGACCTACTTACCGCTCTTGGCGAAAACCCGGATCGTGAGGGGTTACGGGAGACGCCGTCTCGGGTGGCGACTGCCTGGGAGGTCTTTACTGAGGGGGCGCGGGTGGATGTGCAGGAGATGTTGGGGGAGGCGATATTTCATGAGCGTTACGACGAGATGGTGGTCGTGCGGGATATTGATTTCTATAGCATCTGCGAACATCACCTGATTCCATTTTTTGGGAAGTGCCATATTGGGTATCTGCCGGATAAGAAGATTGTCGGTATCAGCAAGCTGATGCGGGCGGTGGAGATAATTTCTCGGAACCTTCAAGTTCAGGAGCGGATGACGCTTCAGATTGCTGAGGCGATTGAAAGCGCCTTGCAACCTAAAGGGGTGGCGGTGCTGGTTGAAGGATTCCACCTTTGTACCGCGATGCGCGGGGTGCAGAAGGCTAACTCGACTGTTACCACCAGCACAATGCTCGGAGCGTTTCGTGGGCGGGATGCCACTCGGAATGAATTCTTAAGTTTAATCGGTCGCGATAGGCCGATAAATATCTAAAATGAAACTTATCTCGAGTTTTAACTTTCCTGAGAGGTCCCGGACGTTGCTTCCGGAGACGGGGTTACGCGATTTGCCGTTTCAGCTACTGCCGCGGGCAGTTTACCCGGTAGCGAAGATGGAGCCGGGACTTAAGTGGCAGGAGGCATATGTTAAGTCCCTTGTTCATCCGCCACGTTTTACAGCTGTCGTTCGTTTTTTTTCTGGGGATAGTCTTGAAGATTTAGATAGACTAATGCAATCGCTAGCCGTGCAGAGTTGTCAGGGGGTGACTTTGCGAGTGGTGGATTTTTCAGGGCGCGTGGCTGAGGTATCTGAGCTCTTTCAAGCTCACCAAGTTCCTGGGGAGTGTTTTTCAGCTGAAGCTGGGGCAGAGATTTTTGCGAACATCACTAGTGAGTATGTCCTTCCGCTGACTGTCGGCACTCTGCTTCATCCGCAGGCGCTTTTTATATTTTTAAAGGAAATTCTTAAAACTCATCCGACTCTGATTTATACGAACGAAGTTACGCTTGCGGAAGATGGGGTTACCCCGGTGCGATTCTTAAGGAAGGCTCCGGTCGATAGGTATTCGCTTTTGTCTTACAACTTTATTGGCGATCCGATTTTGGTATTGAGGGAGTATTTGGCGGAGTGTCTGCCGAGGGCCCAGGAAGCGAAATTGCTTGAATCCCAGACGTTTGCGGGACTTTCTTGGTTTCTGGCGGCGCGAGCCGTAGCGGAGAATCGCGGAGTTCATTTTATTCCGCTTGGGCTTTTCTACCGCCCGGCTAAAGAGAGTGCCGACATAGAGTCTTCGGTGGCAGCGGCCATCTCTCGGAGTTTGGCCGAGGCGCTGGCGTTACCGGTGCATGAAATCAAGGGAGCGGTTTCGCCTTATGGTGCGGCGGCTAAGGTGCGACTGCAGGGTGGGAGCGGGAAAATACAGGTGATAATTCCCTTCAAAGACCGAGCACATTTAACTCTTACTTGTTTGAAGAGTCTTTTAACCCAAGATCTGTTTTCAGATTTAGAGATAACTCTCGTAGATAACAATTCCTCGGCTGAAGAGCGCCGTAAAGTTGACGAGTTTATCCGTCGCGAGGGGCTGGAGAAAAAGGCCCAGGTTATCGACGACCGAGAATATTTTAATTACGCGCGCTTAAATAACAGAGCGGCGAAGGAAAGCGATACGCCGTATATCTTGTTTCTGAACAACGATGTCGAGCTGATGCACGCTGGTTGTATTTCAGAGCTTCGCTCCTGGTGTGCGCTGGCAGATGTTGGGGCTGTGGGTGGCGCGCTGTTTTATGAAGACGGGACGCTTCAGAGTGGTGGAATTAATTTCCTGGGTGTGCGGCCTTGTAATGTAAACTCAGAGGATTTTTTTAGCGGTCTGTTACGGGAGACTAATGGTGTGAGCTTTGCCTTGGCATTGGTAAAGCGAGCGGCGTTTAGTGCCATTGATGGATTAGACGAGGTGGTTTGCCCGAACGGATTTGGGGATGCGATTTTTTGTAAGCGGTTGGTTGAGTCAGGTTACCGCGTGCTTTCGTCCCCTCAGGCGCTGGCAACCCATCGGGAATCGGTGAGCCGTGGCTATATGCCGGAAGAGTATGAGTTGTTCGAACTGCATGGGGCCGGGGTTCCTATCTCGGACCTCTATGCTGAGTTTGCGGCTAAGAACCAGCCGATGTCGGTTGATATTGGGCCGGTGCCGCAGGCCCCGCTTTCGGCTGTTTATCACCGGGTGACCCGTTCTAGGGTGCTCTACCCTGTAGCAAACCGATTGGCGGAGGTAGTTCTAAAAGGAGCAAGCCTAACACGCCGCTTTTCCGGCAGTGCGAAGCAATAAATTCAGCTAATTGAGTTAACTTGCAAAAGCCCTCATTTCCCCATAAAGATCCAATTCCCTCACTCATGAGGCCCGATAGCCAAGCGGTAAGGCAGAGGTCTGCAAAACCTTTATCCCCGGTTCGATTCCGGGTCGGGCCTCCATTTCAAGGTTACTCCTAAATTATCTTGGTTTTATCCGGCCTTTAAGGCTGCGAGCTGGGCTGAATTGCCCTAAACGAGACTAACTGCCTGGAAATATACAGTAAAAAAAGAATGTGATACCTTTTCGGCAATATTCAGGAGGTCGTGTTGAGGGGCTGTATACTTGTGACATCCCGCCAAATTTTGTAAGTATCTTAGGTGGTTTGTTAGGAATTACTTAGTTTCCCATATTTGGAGTGGAGAGATGACTTACGTCGTGGCTGAGCCGTGTATCGGAACCAAAGATCGCTCATGTGTTGAGGTCTGTCCGGTTGATTGTTTCTTTAATCTTAAGGACCCAGAGCTTAATACTAAATATAGTAAGCCACCCGTTAAAGAGGGCGACACTGGGATGTTAGTCATTCACCCTGATGAGTGCATTCACTGCGGAGCTTGCGAGCCGGAGTGCCCCGTTGAAGCAATTTTTGAAGATGATGACGTCCCTGAAAAGTGGACTGAGTTTTCAAAGCTGAATGCCACTGCGATTGAGGCATTTAGCGAAGCGGACCTTGAGGCTAACAGAGTTACCTCCAAGGATTAGCAGAGATTCGTCGCCCCGCGGCGGAACAATATTTTAGATTTTAGCCAAAGGCGGGCCGAATTATGCCAGTTGTGATTGTTGTCGGCGTCCAGTGGGGCGACGAAGGTAAGGGAAAACTTGTCGATTATCTGACCGAGCGCGCGGACCTGGTGGTGCGCTTTCAGGGCGGTCATAACGCAGGGCACACCGTTGTTGTCGAAGGCCAAAAAACCGCTCTCTCGTTAATTCCCTCCGGGATATTGCGCGCCAAGACTCGCTGCTTAATTGCCGCTGGCGTAGTTGTCGATGGCGCGGCATTTTTTCGTGAAGTCGACAGACTTGGCGAAGCGGGAATTAAAGTTACTCCAGAGCGTCTCGGGATTGCAGCCGAGGCGCAGCTGATTCTTCCCTATCATCAGGCGATTGATCTGGCGCGCGAAGAGAGCCTGGCCGCTGGTAAGATTGGGACCACGGGTAAAGGCATTGGACCGGCTTACGAAGACCATGTCGGTCGTGCCGGTATCCGTCTGATAGACCTGTTCGACGAAGACGCGCTTTATGAGATGGTAAAGCGTAACGTCACACTAAAGAATCATATTCTAGAGGCTGTCTACCAAAGTCCGGTGCGCTTCGATGTCGAGAGTGTTTTTAATGAGCTGGTAAAAATTGGCGAGCGGCTCAAACCGTATATCACGAATGTCAGTTTAGAAGTTGATAATGCAATCTCCAAGAAGCAGCTCCTCGTGTTTGAAGGGGCGCAGGGGAGTCTGCTTGACATCTCTCACGGAAATTATCCCTACGTGACCTCCTCGCATACTGTTGCTGGCTTTGCCTGTGTCAGTGCTGGCTTTAGCCCGAAGGCGGTCGATACCGTGCTTGGAATTTGTAAGGCCTATTCAACTCGTGTCGGCAGCGGCCCATTCCCAACAGAAGATAAAGGCGCCGATGGCGAGGTGCTGCGAGTTGTCGGGAAGGAGTTTGGCACTGTTACCGGCAGGCCGCGTCGTTGCGGATGGTTTGATGCTATGGCGGTGCGGCGCACCCTGCGCTTAAGCGGAGTTGAGTCAGTGGTATTAACCAAGCTCGATGTGTTGTCTGGGTTTGAAACAATCCGTGTCGGGGTTTCTTATACCCTAGACGGCAAGAAGCTAAACGACCTACCGGCCTCCTCTCGTGACATCGAACGGGTGCAGGTTGAGTATCAGGAGTTCCCCGGATGGAAGGAAGATATCACCGGGGTGCGCTCTCTCGATGAGCTCCCAGAGACCGCTCGGCAGTATATCGCTAAGCTTGAAGAGCTGATGGGTTGCCCCGTAGGCGGGTTCTCGGTTGGACCCGGAAGAGAGCAGACAATTATTCTTGATAAAGAGATTAGGCGTTTTGCTGAATAATTAGCCGCACTATAGTCGGGCTAATATTAGCAATCATTAAGGGGACTGAAGTTATGAGCCCAAAATTCTCCGGAACATCTGGCAATACCGCCGAGAAGATCACTCACAAGCCGCTGGTGCTCGTTGTCGACGATGAGCAGACAATTTGCAGCACCCTTTGCGGCGTGTTGCAGGACGAAGGGTTGGAGACAATTACAGCGCTTGACGGTCCTGATGCCATTCGGCAAGTGCAGGCACACAAGCCGGATGTCGTTTTCCTTGATATCTGGATGCCCGGTTTAGACGGGGTGGAGACGCTTGAGCGCATTAAACGCTTTTCTCCAGAGACAGAGGTGATAATGATCTCCGGGCACGCCACAATTGCTAACGCTTTGGAGGCCACAAAGCGCGGTGCCTTTGATTTTATTGAAAAGCCGCTCGATATTGAAAGCATCATGCTCTCCCTTAAACGCGCCTTTAAACGTCGCGGGATTGTTGTTCCGGGGTTTGAAGCCGGTGGAACTTTAAGCGGGGTTAATATCTCGGGGCTTCGTAATGCTCAGGAAGGGTCCAACTCGCCGGTCTTAACGCATCCCGGCATGTTATCTCAGGGACTGAAGGGTAAGAACCGTGGTCAGCGTACACTAAAGCGTAGCACGATACTCTACGGACAGGGATTACACTCCGGGCAGAAGAGCGGACTAGTCTTGGAGCCGCTTCCGGCAAATTCCGGCCTACATTTCGCCATGATTGGGCTCTCTAAAGCGGTGCCTGCATTTGTCGATTTTGTTGAGTCAACAGGATTTGCTACGACTCTTAGATACGGCTCAACGACGGCGGCTACTATTGAGCATCTGCTCGCAGCACTACATGCCTACGGCGTCTCGAACCTGCTGATAAAGTGTAACGGAGAGGTGCCGATATTTGACGGGTCGGCTCAGGAATTCTGCAAAATTATTGAGGATGTCGGCATCGAGGAGCAGGGCGGTGAGTGGTTTGAAATCCTCATCGATCGCCCGATTAAGATTGTAACTGAAGGCCGTGATGGCCGCTCAGATGAGACCATTTCAATAGAGCCTAGCGACAAGCTATCAATCTCTTACACCCTGGAATACAGCGCCCCGGTCGGAAAACAGGAGTTTGACGTAGTGCTTGATGATGTCGAGAGCTTTAAGCGCGAGATTGCTCCAGCTAGAACTTTTGGCTTTATGAAAGATATCGAAGCGCTGCAACGCGCAGGACTTGCCGCAGGCGGCCGGCTGAATAACTTTATCCTTATCGGTCAAGATGGAGTGATTAACACACAGCTACGATTTGAAAACGAGCTCGTGCGCCATAAGATTCTAGACATCATGGGGGACCTATTCCTGCTCGGGCGCCCGTTGTGCGCAAAGATTACGGCACACATGACCGGACACTCAGATAATATCCGGCTCTGTTCTGAGATTAAAAAATTAGCTCTGGGAATGAGCTAATCAATTCATCTTAGGGGCACCTTAGGGAATGGTAATAAGATTAAAGGCTTTAATCCCGACATCGGTAATCAGCCAATGATTGCTCGTGAGGTCGCCGTGCGGCTCAGGCTGCACAAGGCTTTTTCCTTCCAAGGTGTAGAGAGCTCGCAACACTTCGTCATTGTCACTAATCCCCGTAGCCTGGGAAATTTCGTTTACCTCCGTAGTCGGCTGCGGGCTTACGGTAGCGCTGCGTTTGTGATGAAGAAGACGAAGAATCTCGAATTCACTTGTCGATATTAAGTTCTTCTTAATCTTTTCCATGCAGCTCCTGATAAAATTAGCGAAAAGTCTCGCGAAATCGGCACACTCTAAAATTAAATTTAAGAGTTTTGAGGGCTTATCTTGGACGGTTCTGAGGATTATAGCAAGCTGAATTTAATAATTTCAGCTAGTTATGCCCCGCCAAGCTCCTTATCTACGAGCTTTCGGTACTCTTTTTCTAGTTCGGAGTGTTGGGTGTGAAGATTAAAAAATCGTTGGGAGGCCTGTTCATAGACCTCGTTCATGTCCTTAAGCTGTTGTTGAAGTTTCTTCAACGAGGCATCTATCCCGCGGATAGCGGACTTTTGATCCGCTGTAAGTCCGGGTTGGGCCTCGATAGCTTCAAGCTCCGTCTTTGCAATATTTAGCTGCGACTCCAGCTGTTTAGTCTCTGCCAAGACTGATTCATAAAGAGATTTCATCTCGACTGCCGCCTGCTGCGCGTCCTCTTTGCCCTTTTTAAGGTCGTTATGTTTACCTTCTTGGGCATCGACCTTGCCCTGAGAAACTCCGAGGTCACCCTCAAGCTTCTTGAGCTTGGTGTTCTCAATTTCAAGCTCTTTTTGCTTTTCGAGAATTTGAGCCTCGACCGCCTTTAGGTCGTCAAGCGGTAGCATTTCAGTAAGTTCTGCTACGGCAGTTTTGATTGCAACATCCAAGAGTCGAATCTCCTCCGAGATCTGCTCCCGATCTTTGCCAACCGATTTTGTAATGCTTGAGCTAAAGAATTGAAGGGCTAAAAATAGTAACCCGGTGACAACAAGGCCCGTGATAATGAATGAAAGAATAATGCTGACCACAGAGAGTTCCGGTAAATAATTACCGTCCTTTTGGAGTATAAAATCTATATGACCTTCGAACTATATTCGACGGTCCGGTCTTTTACTAGCCTGCTTTTAACCTTCAAGCCCTAAGGGCCTTGCCTGGTCGAGCCGACTTTCCAGCTATTTCTCCAGACAACATACCGGAAAATTGCTATAGAAATTAATCAGGGGGGAGCCAATGATTGCTGAACAACTGTTAAGAAAAATCACAATTTTAAGCGGCTTAGATAGCGCTGAGCTAGTGCAACTGGGTTCGGTCTTAAAAGAGCGACGAGCCCCTAAGGGGAGCTTTATCGTCTGTGCTGACGACCCTGGGCCCTCCCTGATGTTTATCTCTGAGGGTTCGGTCAAGATTAACTTAGTCTCGCAGGATGGAAAGGAGATTGTGCTCGCCTACTTAGAAGAGGGGGATTTTTTCGGTGAAATTGCCCTGCTTACGGGTGAGGATCGCTCGGCGAATGTAATCGCCATTGAAGATTGCCGGCTCTTTGTCCTTAGCGCCGAGGATTTTAAAACCCATATTATGAAGAGCTTTGGTCTGTCTTTCGCCATTATGCGCGAGCTTGCCGAAAGGCTTCGGGGTGCAAGTTCGAAAATTGGCGACCTGGCCTTGTTTGATGTTTATCGCAGAGTTGCCCGTTCGCTAAAATCCCTCGGCACACCCGCTACGGAAGGGGACTCGACAGTTTATGTTATCGATAAGCGACCGACGCACCAGGAGTTAGCCTCTATTGTTGGAACCTCCCGCGAGATGGTGACTCGGGCACTCAAAGGTTTAGAAGAAGATGGCTGCATCGTGATGGACGGTAAACAGATAATCGTCAGAAAGCTTCCGCTTTAGGGTACATGTCCACAGTTCTGGCAATAAATCTCGCTCCTGATACTTTGACCTTGGTCTCGGCACAGGCTGAGACGGGCGGACCTATTAGGATTACCGGGAGTAAGGTTATTGAGTTAAAGGAGCTGCCACTTTTAAAGGAGAAACCAACAGAGGGGTCGGAGGCCGAAGTTTCTTCGGCGGAATCGGCTGAAAGCGAACCCTCCCCAGAGAAACCTAAACGGCTATCTTTGTATGAGCTCATGCCCGAGCTGATTGAAGAGGAATCGTTAGCCACTTTAGCAACGGTTACAGGTAAGCCAGTTCTGTACCAATACTTGAGCCTGCCCTTTAATGATCGAAAGAAGTTGGAGCAGATCGTGCCGCTCCAGGTGCAGGATCAGCTGCCATTTGATTTAGATAACTTTGTGGTGGACACGGTCATACTCGGAAAAAACTCCGGGGGTCAGTATGAACTTCTAACATCGGTTATAGCTGAAAACGAAGTTCGTAACTCCCTTGAAGCAATTTCTAGCACTGGCGCTAACCCTCGGGTCCTTACCTCTGGCGCTTCTGCTTTTGCGGCCCTAGTGGAGCTTTTCCCGGAAGAGCTCCAGGGCTCATTTGCGCTTCTTGTCTTTAGTTCAAATACCTGTTCGTTATCGATTTTTGTCGGAGATGAGCTTAAGCACATTCGCGAGATTCCATATCAGTCTCCACAGTCAGCGTTAGGAGCACTTGCTGATATCCGTTGCTCTCTAATGCAAGTCGAGGAACGACTGGAGACTAAGCTTAGTAAGGCGTTTGTCTTAAACCCCCCGTTATCTCTCACCGATATAAGTGCACAGCTTGGCATGGACACCAAGGCCCTGGCCCTTCAAGATAAGCTGGAACTTAGTCCCGGAGTTGAGCTTGCTGATTCCGACCTACAGTGGGTGTTAGGGTTGGTTTCTAGCGAGCTTCAGTTAAAGCGTAAGGCGGGAGTAAGATTAGTCGACTTTCGCCAAGGAGAGTTTGCCTACCGGCCTGGGTTTGGAAACATTACGACACTCTTAAAGGACCAGAGCTTTTACATTGTTGCGGCGATTGTAATGGGGCTTTTCTGGTTAATTTCCGTATTGGCAACCGGCAGCGCTGGACTTAGCAAAATCAATTCAGCAATCTCTACACAAATAGCGCAGGTACTACCTGGAGAGAGCATCCCAGAGTTGGGTGAGGTAAGTTATCTTCAAGATAAAATTAGCACCCTTCAGGAGCAGCTTCGCGGGCTGGGTTCGCTCTCCTCACTCTCGCCGTTGGAGGCTCTCAAGGAGATTTCAACAGCTATCGGACCAGGACTTGATGTCGCGATAGAGGGCATTAGCATCGGCCACTCGCGAATAAGCCTCCGTGGAACAGTGGCGGATTATACGACAAGCGGTAAGTTAACGAGCGCCCTAGAGAGCCGAGCAGGGCGGTTCTTTAAGGTTCAACTTGATACCAAGGAGCGAGTCGCCGGCTCGTCTAGAGTAAAGTTCACCGCAGAGATTACCTTGACTGAATAGGAAACTATGACGCTTAGGCAACATACGAGAAGAATTAGTGCTTGGTTCTTCGCCCTGAATTCTCGGGAGCGGCTCCTGGTTGGAGCTTCCGCAATCGGAGTTTTTGCCTATCTTTCGGTTTCTTTTTTGGGGGTGATAGAAGAGGGGTTCGGAGACACCCAGGTAAGAATTGCCCGACGGCAGAACGACCTAGAGCAGGTAAACCAGCTGCTTAGACGGTATCAACAGTTAGATAGCAAACTTAAGAAAATCAAAACTAAGTTTGAAAGCTCGCAGATGACTTTCGAGCAGGTCACGGGCGAACTCGACCGGGTAATAAAAGAAAACCTCGGGGATAATAACTACGAATTAAAAAAGACCCACAGTCCGACAGAGTTTGGGCTGGAGTTCGAAAAGCAGGACTTTACCCTTAATATTAAAAAGCTCACTTTGGATCAGTTGGTGAAGCTGCTCTATGCTTTGGAGCAGGGTAAAAGTCCACTTTTTCTCGGTAAGGTGGACATTACCCGCTCGCCTAACGCGACGGAATTTAGCTCTACGCTCGAAATCTTTAGCATTCGCAAACAGGCGTAACTCTTATAATGCGCCGAGTACTTAAACAGGCTGCGATATTTTTCACGCTGCTCGCAGTTGCAGCGGTAGTATTTTTTCCGTGGAGTATATTTAGTGAGGATATAGTTCAGGGCTTAAAGTCCGAGGCTGATAGGGCCGGTATCTTGTTGGACATCGAGAGCGCGGAACTCGGACTTCCGCCGAGAATAAAATTCAACTCTCCCAGCGCATTAATTCCTAGCCGCTCACTCCCAATTCCATTAAGGCTGGACTCTGTCGAGTTTAGGCTTAAGCTTTTGCCGCTGTTTATCGGGAAGGTTGATTTTATCGGAAAGGTTTCAGGCTACGGTGGGACACTTGATTTTGGTTGGAATCAACGGCTGAGCGGCAGCGAGCCGGTATTTGAAGTCGATCTAAAGCAACTTAAGCTACAGGAGCACCCCGTTTTAGCGGGGCTTGGATTGCAGGGGTTACTCGATATCAAAGGTCGCGGCGAGCTTGAATCGATGTCGAATGGGATGTTGTTTGCAAAAAACGGCGACCTGGATCTTACTATCAGCCAAGCCAATGTCCAGGGCGGATATCAGATTCAAGGACTTTTTACCGTTCCCAAAATCGACAATCTCTCTGGCAAGATAATCGTGAATGAGGAGAACTTCCGCGCCTCGCTTTCCAAGTTTAGTTTTGATTCCTCCCTAGGAAAAGCCGATGGCCACGGCAGCGCTTCGTTCTCGCCAGAAGGGGTAGTCAAGCGCTTAAAGGCGAGCTTCTCAATTTCACTGACACCAGAGGGTGTGACGGCGTTGGGAGGCTATCTAGCCTTGGCGGCAGGCGAGAATGTTGAGACACCGAAGAGTCTATATCGGGTTTCGGTTGAGATTAATGATAATAGCAAGCCGATTGTGACAGTGAGAGGGGAGTAGGGAAGTCCCGGGGAACATTACTGACCAAATCCGGCAAATCCTGTTGTCTGTGCGGTTCTTTTTCCTAGGGGCACGGCCGTTCTAAAGACCTCTTCCCGGCCACCTTTATTAATCACCCCCAGGCTAATCTCCAGCGCTTCAGGGAAAGTTCCTAGGCTATCGGACCAGGTCTCCTCCCAGCGGCCGTTTTTCATGTAGCGAAAGTTTAGCTTGGTGATGTTTTCCGATAGTGGAAAGACCACGCGCTTCTTATCCAGAACTTTCTCGTCGGTGACCCCAGCCGGTGTTTCCTCCCGGATTAAATAGAATGTTGCAATCCCTCTCCCGTCATCAGTCTTTTTACCGTCATGCATTGAGTCCGTCGCTTCTTCCAGCCGGTATTCAAGCTCTACCCTACCGTGATTTCCAATCGCGCCAGCCACCGGTTGGGCACCGGTGGCGCTCACGAAACGAAGGCTGTCGGCATCTGCCTCGCCGCTCTTAGCGTCGATACCGGCAAAAAACAGTCGCCGCTCGTTGGGCGACTCACCTTCTGCGGCCTTTGAACCGTCTTTACGCTTTATCCGTAACGGCTCTGCGATTTTTGTTAAGAGTTCCTCACGCATTCTCGCAAGCACGTAGCGCGCTGTCTGATATCCACCCTGATCACTTTCAACAGAGTTTCTTGTGCGCGAGATACCATCCAGACTCGAATAGAGAATTCCAGCCATGAGTGCCAGAAGCACCGTTACCAACACCAACTCAATCAGTGTCAATCCCGCCTCGTCAGTAATTATGGCTCGCCCGGTCATAGATTTTCCTCTCCACCTGCTGCGGCGGATGGGCTCGAAGCTCCCCCTTGTTTGGTGGAACTCTGTCCAGCAGAACCCTGACCAGAAGAACTCTGTGCGGCAGAGGTCGCGCTCTGAAGGGCCTTGGCTTTAGCATCGTTCTTTGCAAAATACACGACCGTGTAACGGTCTCTTTCACTTTCGCCCCAGCGAATAGTGAGATCGATACGCCGCAGGATATCCTCAAAGGGTGGAATGTCGACTCTGGTGACGCTCTTCTCGTATGTCCAGCCTTGCAATGACTCCTCCGGGTTCTTGCCGCCAAGCTTCCCGGCGCTATCATCAAAGTATCCTGCATCTTCCAAGGCTTCAAAAAGATCAACTGAGCTTGTGCCAGTAGGCGGGGTATCCGGACTGACCTCAATTAAAGTCAGCAGATATCCGGCATAGAGTGTGGCTCGGGTATAGTTTTTCTCCCTGGTGTGAATATCCAGAAACCTTGTTTGCATTACGATCAGAGTCACAAGCGCTAAGCCAAGAATCGCGACAGAGATGGCAATCTCAACGAGAGTGAAGCCGGATTCAGCAGCTGAAGCAAGGTTTCTGCGCTTAAGCATTGCCGCCCTCAGATCCTTTTCCATAGGTTGATTCGTAATCAACCAGGCCATTTTTTAGAATCACACTGCCGGTAGCTGGATCTAGAAAAGCGGTAAATCCTTCACCGGCGACATCAAAATGCACGACAGCAAAATCGGTTGCTCCCTGCGCAGAGAATCGGATAAAGACGGTCCCGCTGGTCGCCTTGTTAGCCAAGGTTGCAACATCTTTAATTCGCAAATCCGGGGGCAGGGTCTGAACTTCAGCTAATGCTGGAAACTCAAGTGGGCGGGTTAGTTCAATTGGACCGGAGCGATCCTGAAAAAGCATCTGATAGAAAAGGGTCTCCAGGGGAGCTGATTGGCGGATGTCCTCCTCTTCAAACTCAGTGGTGACATCCTTGAGATTCTCCTCCTCTTTCTTCGCCCGACGCTCTTGCTCACCCTTAGTGCGTAAGTTCTTAAGGTAATCCACCTGCACGTAGGCTTTGTCTTCGGGCGGCACTTCGCGCCGAACATAAAATTGCGACCGATCGAGATCAATTACCAGCCGGTAATCCTCCCGTCGGCCCTCGGCTTCGTGATAGAGGAACTGCCAAGTATCGATAAAATTTCTAAGCGCTGCTCGAGATTTGTAGCCGCCGAGCGAACCGAGGCGGTTTACGGCGAGTCCGCTGATGACCACCACAATCAAGATTACCATCACGAGTTCAATCAGTGTAAACCCGCGCTGGTCTCCAGTTTTAGTTGGCCATTTGCGGAAAAAGCTGGCGCACATTGGCTAAGGTCGAACTGTCACATCCTGTTTCGAGCCCTCGCCACCTTCTACTCCATCCGAACCCAGCGTAGTCAGCGAGTAGCTACGGCCATCGTTCTCCATTTTGTAAAGCAGAGGAAAACCCCAGATATCTTTCAAATCATCCGGGTCGGCGGTTGCGATAAACGGCTTGCCCGAATCCTTTACCTCCGGACCCGCTGTGACCAAATTCTCAAGCCGCGATGGGTAGATGTTATATTCAAGTCGGAATTGCGCGAGAGAGGATTTAACCTTCTCCATCTTTACCTCGTTAAGCTTAGCCTTGGCTGCATCTCCCTTGCCGATTACGCCTTTGGCCACAACACCCATGATTAGAGCGATTAGCACAATCACGGCAAGTACTTCTACGAGGGTCATTCCCTTTTCGTTATCAAACTTTTTCATAATTCAACCTGTTGTCTTGCAAGTAGCTAAACCATTAACGACGCAGCGGCTTTATACCGCTAAAGAGGACATCTCTAACATAGGTAACATCACGGAGGCCAGAATACCGCCGACAATCACCGCCAACACGATAATTAGTAAAGGCTCCAAAATCGAAGTGAGGCCTGTGATTACGGCATTAACTTCAGACTCATAGCTAGTAGCGGCGCGTAATAGCATAGACTCGAGCTGCCCGGTCTTTTCGCCGATGGCGACCATGTGAATAAGTAACTTGGGAAAGACATGCCCCTTGTCCAGCTCCGGTGCCAGTCCTCGGCCTTCACGCACTCCATCAATGGCGTTATCAATAATCGACTCGAGAACTGTATTGCCGACGATATTTTTTACGATCGTCAATGCTGTTAACACCTCAATGCCGCTTGTGAGCATAGTTCCTAGATTTCGCGAAAAGCGGGCGGTGGCGGTTTTAAGAGTGATTGCTCCTACCAGCGGCAGCTTTAATATGGCTGTATCAATCTTCCTTCGCCCCGCAGGCGAACTGGCAAACCGCTTTGCAAAAACCACCAGTCCGATAATCACAAGAGCAACTAGCCACCAATACCCCTTAGTGAAATTACTAAGCGTGATAATGATGCGGGTTGGAAGGGGTAATACCTGCTTCTGGTTAGCAAAGATTTCGGTAATCTGCGGCACAACATAGGTTAGAAGCAGCACAACCACTCCAAAGCAGAGAACCAGCATCAGTACGGGATAGGTAAGGGCGGCGGTAATTTTTCGCCGCATAGCCGCCTGCGTTTCAAGTAAGTCGGAAAGGCGCTCCAGCACCATCTCCAGAGTCCCGCTTACTTCACCAGAGCCGACCATATTTACGTAGAGCTTTGGAAACACCTTGGGATAGCGCCGCAGGGCATCCGCTAGAGTCGACCCTTCATTTACAAGATCGCAAACCTCAGCAAAAACCTGCTTTAGAGTTTCATGATCAAGCTGGTCCCCTAGGGCTTTTAGTGATTCTACAATTG
>CAYMWO010000028.1:0-20241 GCA_964393905.1 uncultured Bdellovibrionales bacterium
AGCTCCAGAACTTCGTGTCGGATATGTTGATCTACAGAAGGCCTTAACAAATTCTAAGTTGGGCTCAGCTGCACAGAAAAAGTACGAGGAAGAGGTCAAAGCAGCCCAAGCTAAATTGGATGTTAAGAAGAAGGAATTTGAGGGTCTGCAGGATGCTTTCCAGAAGCAAAAGGAATCTTTGAATGATAAGGCTCGTGCCGAGAAGCAAGAGCAGCTTATCAATCGCGAGAAGGATCTTAAGCGCACATTCCAGGATTCTCAAGAGGCGCTGCGCCGGCGAAATAATCAGCTCGTTGGAGATCTGATTAAGGATATCCGCAAGGCGGTAAATGAGGTTGGTAAGGCTGAAAACTTTACGTTGATTCTCGAGAAGAGCGCGCAGTCAGTGCTATACGCTGATAACAGCATCGACGTGACTGACAAGGTTGTTAAGAAATTTGATGCTGCGTCTAACTAAACTCGAGCTCTATACAGACCAGGAGGGATGAGGGTGGCAGAGATTAAACTTCCGCTTTCTACAACGGACATTCAGGCGATTATTCCGCATCGCTTTCCGTTCCTCCTGGTCGATCGCGTTACCGAGTTCGTTGACGGCGAAATGATTGTTGGCCAGAAAAACGTCACTGCAAACGAACATTTCTTCGCTGGCCATTTTCCAGGACGGCCAGTGATGCCTGGAGTTCTTGTCCTAGAGGCGATTGCCCAATTAGGAGCTCTGTACGCTCGATTGTGTAGTGGAGGAGTGGGGCCGGAGAAGCTAATAGTTTTCTCCGGTGTTGAGGAAGCCAGATTTCGCAGGGTTGTTGTTCCTGGGGATGTTCTGACTCTGACAGTGAACCCCATTAGCCGCAAGTTGGGTCATTGGAAAACAAAGGGCCGAGCGACTATCGGCTCCGAATTGGTCGCTGAGGCAGTTCTCACGGCAACAGAGATAAAATAGTTCGAAGTTAGAGCGGGGCGCTGGATAATGGCAGTAAAGATTCATCCGACAGCAATAGTAGAAGATGGTGCCGAGCTAGGCACCGACGTTGAAGTCGGGCCCTTTTCTTATGTTGCCCGCACCGTAAAGGTCGGCGACCGCTCAATCCTCGGTCCACATGTGGTAGTAGAGGGGCACACAACTCTTGGCCCTGAGAATCATCTGTTCCAGTTTTCCTCGGTTGGAGCGGCCCCACAAGATTTAAAATATAGAAATGAGCCAACTAAGCTCATAGTTGGAGCTCGAAATAAAATTAGGGAATGCGTCACCCTACACATCGGGACCGTCTCAGGACACGGTGTCACCGTAATCGGCGACGACAATCTGTTTATGGCAAACTCACATGTTGCCCACGACTGTAAAATCGGGAACAACAATGTTTTCGCTAATTCCGTCGGGTTAGCAGGCCATGTCACGGTCGGCAATCGTGTTATTTTCGGCGGTATGGTCGGCGTGCATCAATTTGTGCGTATTGGTGATCTAGCAATGATAAGTGCTGGTTCAATGGTGGGCTTAGATATCCCGCCATTTGCCATTGCTCAGGGAGACAGATGTCACCTAAGAGGCATTAATATTATCGGGCTTGAACGGGCCGGTCTAAATAATGAAGAAATCGCTGAAATCAAAAAAGTATTCAGGCAGCTTTTTTTCACCGTCGGACATTTAAAGGATAAGATACCAACCGTTCCAGCCGAGCTAGCTGAAGCTCCATATGTCAAAATGTTTTTAGATTTCCTACAGACATCTCAGCGCGGTATTACAACCCCCTCTCGATCATCAACATCAGAGTGATTCTAAGACGCAAAAAGAGTACGATAAGCGGTGAAAGCACCGCTGAAGATATTCTAGCGCGGAACTCCTCGCAAACTCGCACTTCTGGGTCCCTGCATTCAAAAAAGGTAGGCATCATCGCTGGCAACGGTCTCTTTCCCTTTATCTTCGCTGAGGGAGCAATTAAGCATGGATACCAGGTAATTGCGGTTTGCCATAAAAATGAAACCGATCCCAATATCGAAAAGCTTGTCGCAGTTTGTGAGTGGATCAAAGTCGGGGAGCTTGGAAAGATTATTGCAACATTCAAGCAACACGGCGTAAACGAAGTTGCGATGGCCGGGGGCATTAACAGAATTCGTTTATTTGGTGGGGTAAAACTAGACGCCCGAGGAGCTCGGCTTCTCGCCCGATTACGTTCGACCAAGGATGATATTTTAATGCGTGGAGTGGCTGATGAGCTGGCAGGAGAGGGGATTGAAGTAATCTCATGCACGAGGTTCATGTCAGACTCAATGGTGGAAGAAGGAGTCTTAACTAAATCCAAACCCACGGCTGAGGAACTACAGGATATTGAAGTCGGGGCCTCCGCACTTAAGGCACTTAGTTCTCAGAATATTGGGCAGCTTGTTGCAGTTAGAGATGGGGTCGTAGTCGCCGTGGAGGCAATTGAAGGATCGGACGCCACTATAGACCGAGTCGGTGAACTTGGATGCCATGGAGCAGTAGTAGTTAAATTCGCAAAACCTACACAGGATATGCGCTTTGACGTGCCGACAGTTGGGCCTAAAACCATAGAGAGAATGATTAAGGCTAAGGCCCGGGTTCTTGCCCTGGAAACAGGAAGATGCGTGATGGTTGATAAGAAAAAACTGCTTGAATTAGCAAATCAGAATAAAATTGCGGTAATTGGCTGCAAGGCACTGGTTTAAATGTAGTAGCCGGTGACGCCCATGGCAGCGGGACTTTGCGACACTTAGACCGTAGGGAATTACCTTTCCGAGATATCGCCATAAATCATCTGTTGAAACACTCCCTTTATTTTAATAGTCTGGCCCTTAGTAAAGTCTTGTTAACTCTCTCGGGTAGGAGAATCGATGCTTCCATTACTTGTCTTCATCATTTTGATGATCATGATTTTTGCAATTCTGGTTATGATCCAGATGCAGACCCGAAATATTAACGAAATATATGGTCAGCTTATCAAAGTTCATCGCCTGCTTGATGAAGGCAGCGATATGCAAATTGAACGGCTAGAAACGGTTGCTAATCTGCTTGATGATATTTGCTCGCAATTGGAAACTTTCGAAGGCTGGATTCCGGAAGAGGACTTTAATGAAGCCAGGACTAAGGGAGTTCGCAGACGAATGGAGCGACGAGAAGAGCAACTTAGAGCAATCGAGAGAATGGAGAGTCAGCTAGACTAGTAACTCTCTCATGGGTTAATAGGTATCGGGTGGCCTTTATCATCCACTGCCACCATGACAACCTCTGCTTCCGTCACTTTAACCGTCTGTCGTTTTCCCACCCCCCGCTCAGCTTCTACCAGAACTTTAATCGTCATTGAAGTCCTCCCAATCTTAACTGTCTCTGCGTAGTAGCTAACAGTATCGCCCACATGAACGGGCGCGATAAACTCGACCTCCCTAAGAACCTTGGTTACATATAGATGTGGGGCCACAGAACGGGCGTGTTCACCGGCTGCCAAATCCAGGTGGCTTAAGATAACTCCACCGAAAATATTACCTAAAGAATTTGTGTCTTTAGGCAGCATTACAGTTCTGATGCGAGGAATTTTATGACTTAGTGACATCTTACCTTATATTATTTCCAAACCGTCCTTCTGCACCCAACCAACTCGACCTCCTGGAAGCCCCACTTGAATCCAGCTCTCGCGCTCCTCTCTAGTCTCAATTTCAGCGCCCTCTTTTAAGATGTAAATTACCTGAAAAGTCTGAGAATTACCCGCGTATACTTTAAGCTCTCTCTCCAGCACAACCGCGCCACCTATGGCTCGACTTTGGGAGCTCAGGGCCCACTCAAACCCGCTTAGCGGACTATAACGAGTAAACAAATAGGAACAGATAAAGGAAGTAGTTAATACAAATGTTCCTAGTAGAGGCACCAAGAATCTTGTCAAAGGCCTAAGGCGCCAGACGATAAACAGAGACCAAAATAGCACTGCGCTAACAATCGCTCCAAGCTTAATCTCTTGATAACTAAGAAGGCCAGCAAAAAGCTTAGATTGAGCTGAACGTTCACTTTCAGACTCAGAATAATGGCCCGGTGCCTTCTTTCGAGCTAATTCCAAATTAGCGAATACCTCAGCATTCCTCGGTAGCAGCTGGCGTGCTCGATGATAGTTCGCAATTGCTCTGCCAAAACTTCCCAGGCGAAAATAGGTATTTGCTCGATTGTAGTAAATATAACCGTTATCAACTCCATGCTTGAGAGCTTCATCGTAGCCACTTAATGCGTCTTCGAAATCACCCTCACTGTATAGCCGATTAGCTCTCTGAATGGTCTCCTTTAGGCTATCCCCCATATTAAGTGAGTCCTGGCCGGGGGCATCTGCTGCAAAAACATTAAGCGCGCATAAAATAACTACCATCCAAATGCAACTGCTCAAGATAGTGATGGATTGATAGGGATATCGGAGCATTCTTTCTCTATCCATTTAATTCTAGCTCCTCAATAATCCTTAATACCCTATCAACAACCATCAACTGATTTTCTGGCACCTCAGTTGAGCTCGGAACGGATCGCCCGGCATAGCGAAACCTGTCAATCTCTTGCAAAATTCCCCCTCCAAGTTCTGCAATCGAATCCTTACCAGTCTTAGCTCTTAGAAATACCCTAACATCTTGGGGAGTAACTCCATCCTTCTCGAAACGAAAGCGCTCTTTTAGATATAAGAGATAAGTTTGAGCAACCTGGTCCCAGTTTATAGGGATAACGCGTAGGGCTCGAATTCGTTCCCGAGCCTTTTTTGCCGCATTTAGTTGCAAGATTTTCAATGGATCTGCGAGCCTTCGAGCACGGGCAACTAATAACTGGCTTGCTCCAAACCCGGTTAGGGCTAACCCCGCTAGCAATATATAAAAAATCTCGTCGCTAATTTTATTTGCAGAAGAGAATAATTCCGAGGCCTCATATTGCGGAAAAAGATCTGTACCAATTACCGGTTGTAGTGGGGGGGCGCTAATAGAACCGCTGACACTATCGGGTATTGCCGATTGGGGAAGGGGGGTGGATGTCAGATGTGAGACATTCTCATCTGCAGCTACCGTCAACACAGCTGTCGGGGTATCGATAATTTTATATTCCTCTGACTTAGGGTCAAATGTCACTATCTTAAAAGTTGGGAGATTTAACTCTCCCGAGACACGGGCCACAAACGAGACTTTAAATACCTTTTTAAAAGTAGCCCGCTCCCCATCCGCTGAGACCGAAACATCAGGAGCATCGTTATAGATCTTAAATTTATCTATATCGGATCCTCCGGCGGGACTTAATTCATAAGGCCGCAAGTTTCCATCTCCAGCGATTTCGATACGCAGTGTCACCCCCTCACCCTGTTTTATCTGAGAACGATCAAGTGAGCTCTTAATTGAAAAACTACCCACGGGAACATACTTGAGATTCGGGATAGGCGCTGGGGGAAGTGGCCGTACAGTCACAGAGACAGGTTTCGCGATAAACTTTCTGGTAATGACCTGAGAGTATTGTGAATCAAAAAGATCCGGCCATATATCATCAAACGGGCTCCAGCCCCGGCGTGGGGACTGTGGAGCTTGGCGAGATTCTACCCGAATTTGCCCCGTCAGGCTTCGTCCTGGAATTTCAACCGGACCGGAATGAACTGGGAAGAGCGCCTCTCGGATAGAATAGACTTTGATATTCCGGTTTCCAACACTTCTAATAACCTCACGTGCTTTACCAAAACTCTCATGCCAGAATCCAGAAAAGTCACTATCAGAAAGTGTTGCGCTATTAAGCACTGTCCCTGTTACGATTTCCGCACGGTAAATAATCTGCTGTCCTACAAACGGCTTTATATTATCCACTAGCTGAGTGAAATCTACACCATAAGAACCTGCCTTAGAGTCAGGAGAGCCCTCAGTTGATTGAACTATCTTCACCGTGGGGGGATTAAGCTCGATAACTTTGCTATCAATTTGGCACTTCCCGCGGGGAAGCTGATATTCCCCAGGCTTTAAATCCGAGCGTGGAGTAACCTGATAGGCGAATGATACGGCAGCGCTTGAAACACCATTTAACATCGAATGGCTGGTGCTTGTTCCTGAAAACTCCATTTCGAAGTCTTGACTGGACTCGAACTCGGGTCTAGAAACCTGAGACAACTTTTCTCCAGAGACTGTCACCTGCAAAGTAAATGGGTCAGTCACAGTTCCTTCCCGGGGATCAATGTCCACCGCGACTTCCCCCAGCGCAATACCTACAGCGATAAAACATTGAAATAGTAAACAGAATACTAATCGCCATGGAGCTGAGCGAAAGGGGGAAATTTGAATTATTCGACTCATTACTCTACCAATCCTCTTCTGGGAAGACGGAGCGGTTCCGCTCCAGTTCCTTTAATCCCTGCTTAATCCGATATTTCAAAAACGCTCCCTTATTCTCTTCTACACTATCGAGCACTGACTCAGATTGATCGTCCACTTCATGTTCTTTGCTCTCTTCTCCATTTCGGGCTGACCCATTCTCTCGCGATTCTTCACTTGGATTATCAGCAGCCTGTTTCGCTTGCTCAGGGGGCATACTATTGCCTTGTTGCTCATCCTTCCCTTGCTCCTCATTCTTTTCCCCCTCATCCGCGGACTTTTGCTCCTCTTTGGAACCTGCCTTATCCCTTAAATTCTTTTCATCATCAGAGCTTTGTTCTGGCCCTTCCTTCTTTTCATTACCATTGTCTGGGTTCTTATGATCTTTATTCTCGCTTGCATCTGTTTTATTAGAGCTTTCCTGCTGTGGTTCAGACTGATCCTTTTGCTCTTTTTCCTTTTCAGCCTCAGACTTCTCCGACTCAGACTGATTATCGTTTTTATTCTCTCCTTCTTGTCCCTGATTATCCTGGGATGACTGATTACTCTTCGACTGTTGACTCTGGAGCAACTTCTTTACATATGCTAGATTACTTTGAGTTTCCCGGTCATTGGGATTAAGCTTTAAACTCTCCTGATAACTCTTGATTGCATCCTGATAATTGCCTAATTGAGTATGCGAATTTCCCGCGTTATAAAAGGCCTGAGCTTTTGCCTGGCTATCTGTTGCAATCTCTGCCGCATGTTCAAAACTCTTCAGAGCTTCCTGATACTGCCCTAAGCGATAGAAACTAGCTCCTTCTCCCATCGGGAAGCGAAAGTCATTATCTCTCCCTGGCACTTCCTTGAAGCGTTCCTTTGCGTCGTTAAAATCACCTTGAAGATACGATCCTAGCGCCATCGATCCCTGTGTTTCAAGATCATCTGCAAAGGCCTGGCCCACAGCAAAGAAATAGTTCCCATTGATTAAAAGAAGGTACAGCAAGATAGCCGTCGAATTGAATCTACGAGCCTTTCCTCGATCTCGATTAATAGCGATAGCCCGCCTAATTTCGCGAGAGGTTGTCCTTAAATTTGGAGATAAAGCTAAAATTAGAGCGAGAAAGAGCGGAATCTGATAATACTCATTCCATGTTCGAAGCCGGGACTTGCCCAAATTCTGATCTTCTAGAAGCTTTCTAATCCCCAAATCGTAAATTGCTCTGGTATCAGCATCCGTTCCCAGCGAGTTGACAAAGACTCCGCCCGTGGCCTGAGCCAGGTCAGCCAAAGCTGCTTCGTTTAAACGGGAATTGACCAGATTGCCCGACTTGTCCCGCTTAAGACCACCCTGGGGTAATGGTATTGGGGCCCCTTCCTTGGTTCCGACTCCGATAATAAATAGGGAGACGTGATTCTGCTCAGCAATTTTTTTGATTTCCCCAAAATCGCTGTTCCGATCTTCCCCATCGGTTATTACGATCACTGCTTTCTGACCGGCCGATGTCACCTTTCTTTCACCCTCCACGTCCGACACTAGGCCCAACGCTGAAAGGCTCTTCTCCAGAGCCGCCTTAATATTAGTTCCCTGCACAGGGATTAAGTCGGTGTCGAGAAATTCGAGGAAATGAACGATAGTTCCATAATCCAAAGTAAGAGGTATTTCGGTAAAGGCCACTCCAGCAAAAGCCACCAACGCAACTCTATCGCCACGCTCGTGCTCCAGCAGGTCAAGCACCTCTCGCCGAGCTCGCTCAAGTCTCGATGGAAGTAGATCGGTGGCGCGCATGCTCTCCGATACATCCAGTGCAATAACTAAATCTAATCCGCGTCGCTCTCCCTCCTTCCAACTAAATCCAAGCTGAGGTCTCATCAATGCAACTACGAGAAGAACAATTGTTCCCATCAAACAGAGAGCGCGAATCATCTCCTCTCGCTGTTCGGAACTGGCTTGCGGATAAATTTTTTCAAGCAGCCTGTCCTCCCCAAGCTTTTCTAAGACCTCCCTACGTCTGCGAAATCTCCAGGCGCTAACAAGCAGAGCCACGGGCACCAGAAGCAAGAGATAGCAAAGCTCTAAATTAGCAAATTGCATACTACGGCACCTTCAGAAGCACAGTGCTCGCTAGAAACTCAGCGCACACGAGCAGAACTAAGCCGATAAGAATAAACGGGACAAAGCGCTCTTCGTGCTCGATATAAAGTTTAGTTTTTTCATGTCGCTCTTCGAGTGCAGATATTCGATGATAAACCTCTCGCAAGGCGTCAGTATTTTTGGCGTTGAAGTAGATTCCTCCGGTCGTGTCAGCTATCTCCTTAAGTGTCTTTTCATCATATTCCATCTCGCGTTCGATATAACGAGTAGATCCAAAAGGGGTCTTCATTGGAAAAAGGGCAGAGCCCTCCCCACCTATTCCAATAACATGCACCTTCACATCGAGCTTAGCTGCAATTCTCGCAGCTTCAACAGGAGAGACTGCGCCAGAATTGTTTTTTCCATCAGTTACCAAGACCACAACCCGAGATTTCGCCTCAATATCTCTCATGCGTTTTAGCGCAATTGACAGGCCGTCTCCAATTGCAGTTCCCTGTCCGGCCATTCCAACCTCAAGCGCCGAGACAAATTCCTTTAAGATACCAGTGTCGAGCGTAAGAGGGCATTGCGTAAAAGCTTCATCCGCAAAAACGATAAGCCCCATTCGATCTCCCGCGCGAGCGTCAATAAATTCATTCACAACAGTTTTCAATGCCTTGAGCCTATCAACCCTTTGACCGTTCAGTGAAAAATCAAGCGCTTGCATACTACCGGAGATATCCAAGACGATCATGATATCTCTACCACTAGCCTCTGATTCAACAATTTCAGAGACGCTCTGTGGGCGAGCTAGAGCAAAGACTAAGAATAGAAATGCGGCGCTTCGAATTAGACTAAGAAGCGAATCTCTAAACCGAGTCTTTATCGATAAATTTACCAGCTCCGAAAAGGGCAGGGGGGAGGCTAACCGCAATGCGGGACTTTGGTTGCTCGCTCCTTTGCCCAATAGTTCCATCAACCGAGCCCGGTATTTTGATTCCCAGATTACTGGCAAGAAGACACAAAGAATGAGAGCCATCGGAGATCCCAGAGTCATATAATTAGCTCAGACCTCCGTTCGTAACTGGCACTGAACTTGAGTCTCGAGCTTTGCCTTGAGAAATCACGGAGCTGTTTCTGCTCTCTTCGCGCTTGATTCCCGCATCCAACTCCCGGATATATTCCACAACAGAAGCGAAGATTTCAGAAAGCTCTGGTCCCTCAAGGGTAAAGCTATTATCAGAATCCTCCGCAAAACTAATCTGCTCACACCCTCTAACGATTGCTATCGCAATTTTACCTAGCGCCTGTTGCTTTTCGCGGGAGGTGCTGCGCAGCCTTGAAGAAAGGGTTTGATGCAATCGACTTTCCAATTCTCCTGCTGTCATCTCTCGTGCATTAATTTGTAGAAGGTCTTCAATTAAGCCGCGAACGGTTAAAGATAACTGCACGCCTAGATCCCTCAATTCAATCTGCTTCCTAACCCTCAAGCCATCTAATTCACGAACCCGAGATAGGGCGAGTTCCGCCGGGGTTGGTCGATTACTAACAATAGCTTTGGGTTTACGGGTGAAGAATTTGAAAAGGAAATAGCTGCCGAGAATCCCCAGCGCAATAGCAATCCAAAGCCCCCAAGCAATCGGGGCAGAAAAACTTGGCACCGGCTTAATGTCAATGAAACCGGTGGTCGCATCGTGTGTAGTTGGGACATCTTTTCCAGCTTGCTCAGACAAGGTTTGGCCCTAACTTGATTTTTGTCCAATTTCGAAACTAGACATGCCTAGCCCGAACCGCTTTTGAATCCAAGAATGCTCGTAAGTGTTTAATGAATGGCTTATCCGTTCGAAGCGCTAAATGACCCACACCTAGTTTCCGAAACGTTAAATCTCGATTTATTAACCTGGCTCCGGCCGCATTTGCATAATGTGTTCTTACAGAGGAACTAGAGCAGTCTATTAAGCTAACCACCTGGCTCTCCGGTTCGGTAATCTCCAGTAGACCGGTCTCTGGAAGTGCTGTATCGAGAGGGTCCGTGATCGAGACCGCCGTAACATCATGACGTTTTACAAGAGTTGCTAGAGCCTTTTCATACCCAGAGTCGATAAAATCGGATATTACAAAAATAATTGAACGTCGCTTGAGCACACGATTAACAAACTCAAGTGCAGTTCGCAGGTCTGTTCCTGAAGTGGCAGGGGTTGTTTTATTAGAATTGGGCGCTAGAACTTCGTGAAGAATGCGCCAAGCAGCGCTTCTCACCTTGCGTGGGGGAAAATATTTTTCGACTCGGTCCGAGAAAGTTACTAGCCCTACCTTATCGTTATTCTGAATCGCAACAAGGGTTAGAACCGCCCCAAGCTTGCCGATTATCTCACCTCGCAACTCAGCTCCTGTACCTGAGTGTGTGGAACCGCTTACATCTATACAAATTAAAACGCTTAATTCTCGCTCTTCACGATAGGACTTAACGTAGGGTTTACCGCTGCGAGCGGTAACTTTCCAATCAATAGTTCTTATTTCATCCCCAGGGACATATTCGCGCACCTCTTCGAATTCTATTCCTCGTCCTTTAAAGGCGCTGCGATATTGGCCAACAGTACCTTCATTTGCCAAGCGCCGCGCTTGGAAATGAAGACGTTTGACCTCGGCTAAAATTTCCGGGGAGAGTTTACCACTATTGTTTGATTCTAAAGACATTTCTTCTTACAATTGCCCGAATAAATGCCTCTTCAACCTCGGCCTTCCAACTAATCCACCAATTTTAACTCCGGATAGACTAAGGAACCTTTACCCCATCCAAGATTGTCCGCAGAAGATCATCGGCAGATAGACCTCGAGCCTCTGCCTCATAAGTCGGTGTTATCCGATGGCGCAGAACGTCCAGGGCTACATCTTTAATATTCTGCGGGACAACAAAATGTTCGCCGTGAAACAGCGCCTCAGCACGGGCAGCTAGAAACAATGAAATAGTAGCCCGGGGCGAGGCTCCAATCTCAATTAATTCCGCAATCTTGAGCCCAAAAGTGTTCGGCTGTCGAGTAGCGGAGACAAGATCAAGTATATAACCTCTGACCCTTTCATCTACGTATATCTTTTGTAGGGTGCGCTTAATAAATTTAATATCATCAAGGGAAGTTACCGCGACATTCTCAGCTAAGATCGGAGAGTCGCTAGTAACCAAATCTAGCATCAATTTCTCTTCATCTCTCGCTGGATAGTCCACTCGCACCTTCATCATAAAGCGGTCAACTTGCGCTTCTGGTAGAGGATAAGTTCCCTCTTGTTCGATAGGATTTTGCGTGGCCATCACAAAAAATGGATCGGGGAGTGGGTAAGTCTGATTTCCAATTGTTACTTGGCGCTCCTGCATCGTTTCCAACAATGCAGACTGCACCTTTGCTGGAGCACGATTGATCTCGTCAGCCAAAACAAAATTTGCAAAAACCGGCCCTTGGCGGACTTCAAAGGTTCCCGATTGTGGCTTGAAGACCTCGGTGCCAATTAAATCTGAAGGTAGAAGGTCCGGGGTGAACTGAACCCGCTTAAAAGTCGCATTTGTCGCCGCAGCCAGCGATTTAATTGCGAGCGTCTTCGCAAGTCCGGGAACACCCTCCAATAAAATATGGCCTTCAGTGATAAGTCCCGTAACAAGCCGGCGCTTCAGCTGCTCTTGTCCAATCACCGAGCGCCCTACAGACATAAATATCCGCTCGATGATCTCCCGGGCCTTAGCAATTTCGCCACCTAATTCTGGCGCCTCAGCTGTCATAAATTTATTATCACGAGAGAGCCTTATGCAGACTTAACCATTTCTACGATAAACCGCGAAATGAGCCCGTCTGTTCTTAGCATAAGCTTCATCCGTATCTGCGGGATCAATCGGAATTTCCTCACCATAGCTGACGGTGCTAAGTTGGCCGGGCTTTACTCCTAAGCCGGCTAGTGCGCCCGCTACAGATTTTGCACGCTCTTCCCCAAGGGCTAGATTATACTCGTTGGTGCCCCTTCGGTCACAATGACCCTCAACTTCGGCGTGAAGCGTCGGGTCATTAGTCAATTTCTGTGCATTTTCTTTTAAGACCTCATATTGGTCGGAACGTAGAGTCGAAGAGTCATAGTCAAACTGAATATCCTTGAACAATCCATCGACCTGCGCCTGGGGGATATTGCCGTCTCCAAAGCGACCGCCCTGACCTAAGGCGAGATCCTGGTCCGAGAGCTCAGAGCCTTCCCCACCAGCACCATTACCCTTCTTAGAGGAAGAACAACTGACGGAAGACAGCGATAAAGAGAGAAGAATTGCTAGCGGCAATACGGGAAAACACTTAGAGCGTAGAAACATCGTGAATCTCCAAAAATTCAGTTTTAATAGTCAAATCTTGTAGCGGTTAGCATCCCCAGCAATTGATTGCCGTGAATAGACGAACGAATAAGCCGTTCTAATCCTTAGCAGATGATTTTTCATTGAGCCACCCCTGATTCAAGGCAAAAGCTAGTGATATTACTCACATTTATTTACTCACATCGTGCCTGCTTCAACTTGGGAGTAACGCCCTTTTATGATACATTCACTCGATTTTCTGTAGGGCTAAGTATGCAATCCAAATATTGATAAATGGGATCTCCGAATTGTTATGTTTAGAAACTTTACGATGGTTTTGGCTCTGGCCTTAGGGGTGTTCTTAAACTCCGCTATGGCCGATCCCTTTCAGTGTCAGACCGAGGTGTCCTCTGCCAAGAGAAGCTCTATTACTCAAGAGGTCGAAAAGCGTTATCGCGAGATCACAGATTTAAAAGCTAGATTCGTCCAGCGGTCATATTTCCTCGGACTCGATAAAGAGGAATATAGTAACGGCCAGCTCTATTTTAAAAAGCCGGGGATGATGGATTGGCAATACGAAACGCCCCAGACTCAGCGTTTCGTCGCTGATGGTAAGACGCTCTGGTTTTATCAGCCAGAGCTCAATCAGGTAACGCTAGGGGACTTCAAGGATGCGTTTACTTCGGACCTGCCAGTATCTTTTCTTTTGGGGCTAGGGAACCTGGAAAAGTCTTTCCTAGTGCAGAAAGGATGCAAGGGAGATTCCGGTTTAATTTTGGAATTAGCTCCAAAGAATGATACCGGCTCACTTGAGCGCTTCTCCCTTTTAGTAAAAGAGTCAGATTTTACTCCTCAAGGGGCGAAAGTCCTTGATGCAGGCGGGAATGAAACAACAATTACGTTTATCGATCTGGAATCAAATACTGGACTTCCTGTTCAGCAGTTTAGCTTAAAGATTCCCAAAGGCGTAGACGTAATTGACGAGCGCTTGGCGGAAGCAAATAGTTTACCTCAGGTCCCAAAGGCCACGAGGATCACAGAGACAGAGTTAGGTAAGTAGTATGACCGGTGAACGCTTGAGAGTTGTTCCGGAGTCCAGCGGAGACAGCTGTGGGCCAACGAAAAATGGTCGTCCTCACAGTCACGTCCATCAGACAGCTGGTAAAGAGAGCGTTTTTGCCGAACCGGGCTTTGCTGGAAATGTCGCGCTGGTTACCTTAGGCTGCGCTAAAAATCAGGTGGATTCTGAAATTATGCTGGGCGCCTTAAAAGGTCGAGGCTTTCGCCCAGTGAGCGATCCGCAATCAGCAGATCTAATTATCGTGAACACATGCGCTTTCTTGCAATCGGCAGTCGAGGAGGGAATCGATACAATACTCGAGCTCGCAAATTACAAGAAGAGCGGGCGTTGCAGGAAGCTCTATGTGGCAGGTTGTATGGTCGAGCGTTATCGTGAAGACCTAAAAAAGACCTTGCCAGAAGTGGACCGCTTTATCTCAACCGATGATCTTCTGCGGGTAGCAGACGAGAGCGAAACATCCGATGATTGTTTTAACGAAGCCCGTCGACCGTATTTTCTATACGACGAAACAATGCCCCGAGTGCTTTCAACAGCGGGACATTCGGCGTTTGTTAAGGTCTCTGAGGGTTGTGACCGACCTTGCACCTTTTGTATAATTCCCAAAATTCGTGGCTCTCTGCGCTCACGCTCTATTGCCTCAATCGGTAATGAAGTAAAGAGTTTGCTGCAACAGGGGGTAAAAGAGTTTAACTTAGTAGCTCAGGATTTAACTGCCTACGGCTCGGATTTTTCGGGGAACCGAGGAGTTCGTTCAGAACTTTCGGGATTATTGCAGCATATCTCAAAGGAATCTGAGGATTTTGACTGCTGGATACGTCTCTTTTACGCCTACCCAATAGGAGTCACAGAAGAGCTTGTACGACAAATTGTACAGCTCCCACGAATCTGTAATTACTTAGATCTTCCACTTCAGCACATTAGCGGTCCGGTATTAAAGGCCATGCAACGACCGTTGGGAGAAAAGGGGACAAGGGGACTAATCGAGAAAGTTCGAGAAATTGCTCCTGAGTTAGCTTTACGGACGACATTCATTGTTGGTTTCCCAGGGGAAACCGAAGAGGATATTCTCAGCCTTGAAGAGTTTGTTAGTGCAGGACATTTTGCACATGTGGGTGTTTTTACTTACTCACAGGAGAAGGAGGCTAAATCCTACATCCTCCCAGATCAGATCCCTGAAGAAATTAAATCCGAAAGGCGTGGTCGCATTATGGAGTGCCAACAAGCTGTAGTTAAGCGCCGTTTAAACTCTCTGGTTGGAACACAGCTGCGAGTGCTGATTGACGGGACACATGCCGAAAGTGATTTATTGTTTACAGGGCGAACTGAATGGCAAGGTCCAGAAACAGATGGGGAGGTGATATTAAATGACATCTCCGATGCACTTCAGGAATCAGAAACCTTTAGCGAAGGGGAGTTTCCCCATTTAAAAGGCCGATTTGCTGTCGCCGAGATAACTGAAGTATCTGGCTACGATCTTGTCGGTCGCTTAGTCAGTCTTGAAGACTAACTCCGCTTGAGCTTTTCCCGGAGATTTGTAACCTCGACAACTTGTCGGCGAAGTTGAGCAGCATCGTTAGCGCTTCTTAATTCCATCCGAGCGACCTCTAATACAGACTCATATTCTGTTCGCACATCGCCTCTAATGTGCTTTCCCTCAGTATCGAGCTGATATTGTGTCGAAAATATAAGGCCTTTAAGCTCTTGCCGCGCCTCATCAAGTGAGTCACGCCGTTCGGTCTCTAACAAGTGCTGTCTATTTTCCTTAATCAGACTATCAATCTCCAAATCGCTCAGACCAGAAGATGCAAATATTTCAATTTGCTTTGCCTCACCGGTTTTTAGATCCTTCGCGGAGACATGCACAATACCTTCGACGTCAACCGCAAACGTAACAGCAATCTCTGGCACGCCCCGCGGTGCTGGATCAATCCCCGTCAGCTCAAAGCGACCAAGAGTTTTATTCTCCGGGGCGAATTCGCTTTCACCTTGCAATACATGAATACTAACCTGACGTTGATTAGGTGCAGAGGTAGTAAATGTCTCGGTCACACTGGCTGGGATTTTTGTATTCCGTGGTAGCAAGGTGGCCATCATCCCACCCTGGGTCTCTAATCCCAAACTCAGTGAGATAACGTCAAAAAGGCTTACCCCTTTAACCATTCCCTGGAGCAGTCCCGCCTGAATAGCCGCACCTAGGGCAACAGCTTCATCTGGGTCGACTGTATCAATTGGCTCTTTTCCAAATACCCGGAAACATACCCGCTTGATTGCCGGCATGCGTGTCATTCCGCCGACAAGAATTACATCATCCACTCCGTCAGGCTTTAGGCCAGCGTCATTTAGAGCGACGACACAAGGAACTTTAAGTTTTTCTAAAATAGGAGCGACTATTTTTTCTAATGCTCCACGGTCTAGCTCGATCTCTAAGTGTTGTGGTTGCCCACCTGTCCCGCGACAGACAAATGGAAGTGAGACATGTGTGGTGTGCCTGACGGAGAGATCATGCTTAGCAATTACGGCAGCCTCTTTTAGTCTTTGTAAAACTGCACGATCTGAGCTTAAGTCGACCCCGGACTGCTTCTTAAATTCCGCGACTAGATATCTAACAATCGCCAGATCAAAATCTTCACCACCTAAATAAGTATCACCACCGGTTGCCAGAACCTCGAAATTTCCGCTTTTTAAGGCCAAAATTGTGATATCGAATGTTCCACCGCCCAGATCAAAGACCGCGATTACCCGGTCGCGTGCAGCATTTGCCTCCGCCCCAGATTTATCAAAAAGGTCCAATCCGTAGGCCAATGCTGCGGCAGTAGGCTCATTGATTATCCGCATTACTTCCAGGCCAGCAATCTTACCCGCATCCTTAGTCGCCTGTCGCTCTGCGTCATTAAAGTGAGCAGGTACGGTTATAACCGCATGATAGACCTTCTCTCCAAGGTATCCTTCGGCGACCTCCTTCATGCGTGTGAGAATCCGTGAGGAGATCTCCTCTGGGCTAAGGGGCTGATTGTCCACTAAGACCCAAGCATCACCGTTAGGCGCAGGCACGATCTTGTAAGGAAGTTTTTCCGCCGCACGCTGAATTTCCTCCGCCTCATATTTGCGACCGATTAGCCGTTTAACAGCGAAGATTGTATTCAGTCGATTCGTTTCTGCCTGTTCACGAGCCGCGTAACCAACTAACGGCTCTTGGGTGGAACTATAGGCGAATATTGAAGGGGTAGTGCGGCGGCCTTCTGAGTCCGGGATCACCACAGGGCGGCCATTTTCTATGACGGCAACGCAAGAGTTCGTTGTTCCTAAATCGATTCCAATTACCCGGGTCATAGCAAAATCTTATTACTCTTTTTTCTACCCTATAGGCTGTTATGGGCGATCTCTTAGCATAAGTGCCTACTTTCATGCCCCTAGTTTGCTATATATCGTCAAAGGTAGCGGACCCTAGGGGTTGATGGCGATATGTTTCCCGCTTGTTTGTCTCCCCGAACAATACTATTCTTTGCCGTCAGATAACATGATTTTCATTCGGTAATGCCATGATAAACCCTATCAAGCTTTCTCTTCTTTTCCTCCTCACAATCGTCGGTTGTATCTCTTGCTCAGAGAGCACGGAGCCTAAGCTAGAAGATGGCTGGTGCGAAACCAATGACGATTGCAAACAGGGGGCGCGCTGTAACATGGAAACAAAGTGGTGCGAAGACATTTACCATCCGCGGCGAGACATTAAGAATTATTAGCTACCAATTTCTATATGGTATGCATTCACTTATCAGGGCTCTAGCTTGTGTTGGAGAAGGAGCGGGATAATCTCAGCGATGGTGAGTGGGCAAGCCGTAGATTAGTTACAGGATTTTTAACCGCACTGTTGGTAATTGTTGCGGGCCTACAGATAATGGGCAAACAGCTCGGCGAATTCTCAATCAATCAGGCTGCCATTCGCCAATTGACACATATTTGCCAGGCCCTGACCACTGGTCGAGTTACTCAAGAGGAACTTTGCCAAAAACAGGTAATTCACATACCGTATTTCTCGAGACATTATGAACTTATCCGAGAGAAGGACGAAGCCTGGTTTCAAAAACATGGCTGGCTTTACTATCCCGAAACACTGTGCGATTCGCACGGACTGCGCTTCAAGTTTACAGATAAGGAGTTTATTTGTCGGGGCGAAACCCCAGAGGAAGCGGCAGCCAAAGATTAGCTCTGATTATCGCAGAACCCATTTTCCAGAGCGCTTTAAACTTAGCTCCTGGTAGGTTCCACCAAGTATTACTCCATCACCGGTCGCCGAAGGGGAGAGTTTAAGTAATATGGTTAACCCGTTCGTTTCCATACGCAAGGATCCATTTTCCAGAAGCTGGCGCTGGTCAAACAATTGAGGGGTGGAGTCGGCCAAGCCAATGGCGGCAATAAGATTATCCGTCCCGCGAATCCCTTTAATCACTAGTGAAACATCTTCCCCATTTGGTAGTAATCCAAAGATCTGGCCGATTCGTGGTGATTTTTGTAGGAGCGCTTTAATCTTTTCCCGCAAAGCTGGTGAAAGCTCAACCTTAGATTCTTCGACTCTTGTAGACCCCGAGGAGGTCATTGCAGAATTCTCCGAACTAATTTCAGGAGAATCCGATAACTCTCCATTGACGGCCGGAGCGTCCTCGACGATTGGCTCAATTTCAACATCAGATTTTATTCGACGAGCTGAATCACCTTCGGAAGGCTTATTCTGGGGGGCTTCCATTCCAGTTAAAATCGGAGCAGAGCTCTCACCCGCGCGAAGGATAAAGGCTGTCAATATCGCAACAAAAACGACGCCAACGCTGGCAATTTTCCAATACAGAGTTGGAATCCTAGATCGCCCTTGAAAGTTCACGATGGGAGAAATCAGAGCCTCAAAATCAAGCGCGCGAGCTCTCGCAAAAATCCTTGCTAGGAATCCAGTCTCCTCAGGGAAATCAAAGCGGTCAAACTCCTCGTCCTGCTCAAACTGCTCAGGGCTTAACTCGTCAACTCGCAACCCCGGAGTGATTGCAGTTTCCTCGTTCTCAAAGGGGATTCCAGTTTCGCCCGCAGGAGCTGTATTAAAAATCTCTGAGCGCCGCAGAGGGTTCCGTTTTGAGACACGTGCCAAAAAGCCAGCCAATTTCTCACGAGCGCTCATGTCTTGAATTGAGCTAGTGTCTAACCCCTCGTCGTCAAATGGGACAAACTCGTCGCCGGTTGCGAGCTCCTGGGCGACATGATGGCCATTCCCATTTCGCGAATGGCTGAATTCCGGATCTAATTCACCCATGATAAATTTCTCGATGGCCTCTCTAAACTCGCGCGCCGACTGAAACCGCTGATCTGGATCGGTTGCAAGCGCACGATCAAGAATCTTGTCAATTACGGGGGAGATTTCGATAAACGCAGAGAGTGGGGTACGGTTTCCAGCAAGCTTATTGGTAATTTGCTCGGTGAATGTCACTCCCTTAAACGGCGCATTACGTGTAAGCAGCTGAAACATAGTCACACCAACGGAATAAAGATCGGTTGTGACATTTGAGAATCCATCTTCTAGGGTTTCCGGAGCTAGGAAATCGAACGTTCCAACACCTCGATTAGCCTCTTCTGCCTTAAATTCTTCGCTCGGGAGAACGGCAATACCAAAATCCGCAATTTTCACCAAACCATCATCGGTAAGTAGTATGTTCTCAGGCTTAACATCTCGATGAATAATACCTGCACCATGAATCGTCTCAAGGCCGGTAAGAACTTGCACTGTCCAGTCAAGGACTAAGCCCGAAAAGAATGGATCCGACTGCGAAGCGAGCAACATTCGTAAGTCACCCCTCTCCGCGTATTCCATGCAGAGATAACAAAGGTCTCCGCTGGTAACATAATCCTGAAGGCGAATCACATTTTTGTGGCGGCAGGAAAGCATTGCTAGTGCTTCATGCTTCATTCTTCGAATATTCAGTTCCGGGTCTTTTGCATTTCCGGTGAGAACCTTGAGAGCCACAATCTGACCAAGAGAAGGCTCATGTAATCTACGGGCCTTGTAGACAATCGAATTTCTTCCACGGCCGACGGTAGCTAAAATCTCGTAGCTACCGTCGAAAACGGGTCGAGATTGGGTTTGGCTACCGGTAACTGAGTGCATATTTTCTACCAAAAAAAACGTCAGTGAGTCTTCGGAGTCTCATACGGCAAGAGAGAACTATACTGCATGAGGCTCCCAGATAACTCTACCTACCCACGTAATTTCGAGGGTGATTTTTGCCGTTCAAATTGTTATGCTGCCGCCAGCCAAAATAGACACACAAAATATTGCGGTCATTTTGGAACGCTAATGAGGAATAAACGCTAATAATATCAGTGGGTTAAGTTGTCTTATCAATGACCCCGGGCATAAATCTTGGGCAGATTTCCTCTTTTGAATTGAATTATCGCACGTGCCCATAGCTCAGTTGGATAGAGCAACAGCCTTCT
>CAYMWO010000029.1:0-20239 GCA_964393905.1 uncultured Bdellovibrionales bacterium
GCTCCGACTTTAATCCTTTTCATCTCCTGAGCTTACGCTATCCCTTTAGTTGAGCAAAAATCACTAGTAGGACTCCACAAAGAATCAGTGAGGCCGCAAAAAGTCGCCGCCTGGTTTCCGTCTCTCCGAACATCACTTTTCCGCCGATAATATTTAGTAAAACCGAGCTCTTCTGAATAGCTGAGACGTAAGGGGCCTGGAGGTACTGAAGAGCGTAGAGCTTAATTACCATAAATAGAATCTCGAATAACCCCCGGAGCGAAAACTCCCGCACTCGAGCTTTAAGGACTGTTAGCTCCTTCCCTTCGCGCATCGCAAAAGGGAGAAGCAAAAGAGCCGCTAGCAGGGTCATGGAGAATGCTGAAAGGGCGGGACTTGCGTGTTGCACGGCAAGTCTATCAAAGCAGTTATTGAGGCTGAAACAAAACGCTGAACATAAAGCCAGCGCAATTCCCTTCCACGGCAACTTCTCCTCTCGCACCTTGGATGGAAAAACAAGAATCGAGGTCCCACAAATTGTCAGAGCAACGGCCGCAAGCCCCAATGTGGGAATATGATCACCGGTAATCAAGGGCGAAGTAAAAAGCAGAAACAGAGTCGAGAGCGAAAGGAAGGGTCCGATAAGAGAGATATCCCCCTTTGTCAGCGCGTGCATCTTTAACCACTCAGCGGCGGTGTCGGTCATACTTCTTAAGATCACAAGCCCCAGAAACCCCGAGGAGAAATGAAAGGTCTCCTTCCCAGTCAAACCAAGCACAAAAAGCAAAACAAAATAAAAAGGTAACGCAAAAAGAAAGGAGGCAAAGGCAGAGATTGTTCCCGAGACCTGAAATGCCAGCTTCTTACTGATCAGATCCTTGGAGGAGCTAAAGACTGCACTTAGAAAAGCGAAGAGAAAACCCATAGCGCCTAGTGCAGCTTGCCCCTACCGAGTTCAGCAGCTCGAAAATGCGCGGCCTTAAGTCCCTCACGAATAATACTCGGCAATCCCCGGCTATCAAAAACCGAAAACGCCGCATCCGTTGTCCCGCCCTTTGAACGCACCTCTTCTCGCAACTCTTCAATCGAGACATCCCCATTCAGCCAGAGTTCCGAAGAGCCAATTGCAGTTTCTCCAACAAGGGTTTCCGCCTGTTCACGGGTAAACCCAAGCTCCATCGCCGTCTTAATCATTTCGGCAAGGATATAGTAGATGTAGCCAGTTCCACTTGCCGAAATTGCGGTAGCTGCATCCATTAACGATTCCTCTTTCAGAATCATCGCATCGCCTGTGGAGGCAAGTAGCTTGTGCGCTAACTCAGCTGAATGATTCGAAACGCTCTCGTGGATAACATAGGGAGTAATTCCCTTACGAATTTTTACCGGCAGGTTCGGCAAGCCACGGATAATTTGCGTTACGGTGTTATTAGGGGATGAAAGTGCAAGGGAGAGACTCTCGATAGTAATTCCTGCCATGACAGAAATAATTACCTGGTCTTTAACGAACTCCTTTACTCCCGCAGCGGCGTCGGTAAAATCTTGCGGACGAACTGCAAATAACAAAATGTCGACGTTCTTGAGCTCAGTGCTCGGGGTTCCTAGAACTTTAACACCGAAACGCTTAGCAAGTTCTGTGCGATGCAGCTCGTCTCGTTCAACAACAATCAGATTAGGCGGACGCAGAACTCCGCTGCTCAAAAATGACGCTACCAAAGCTGTCCCAAGCTTACCGCAACCGATGATCGCTAATTTCATATGATCAATCTATTCCTTCTTGCCCGATACTTTTCTATTTACCGCTAGGGCCACAATGGCTCATACTATTAGTGGGCAAACAACTCAACTTTGGGGGGGGGAACTTCATGCTAGCCGCTAAAACCTTGAGAGGGCCGGTAGTGACAGACACATGGAGGTTCGACGGTGAGCTTCTCGGTACTAAAGCACCTGGAGAGCGTCATAACTCAAATTTCGAGAATTACTGCCCCGTCTGTAGTGCAGAATTAAAGCACGAGAAGTGTAAAGTGATCTGTCGCAGTGAGAAATGCGTATACCGAATTATCTTTAACTGCTCCGAGTTTTGAGCTGTTAAACCTCTGTTAGGTCGCCTTCTTCAATAATTTTCTGATCCTCATAAGGTGCCGTGTTTCGACGGTAAAATTCGCTCTGGATAGATGTTAGGACCCCAAGTATTTCATTATGATCAGCGTAACGCAAAGTCGTGCCGTAGACTTTGTTTATCAGCAGACTCACAACGTAGTTCATATGCCCCGGACGTTTTAGCCGATCTTGTGGAATCATTGCCGCCAGATCTTCTAACAGCTTTGCGTATTGTTTCCGTTCGCCTCGTGAAATATATGGCATACGATTCTCTTTTTAATTAAGGGTTCTCATAATTAATTCTCCTGCTTCGTCACAGCTTTTACCAAATACTAAAACACCGTCTTGGTGTCCCCCCATGATTATAAGCCCGGCAGAGTTGGGGAAATATTTGGCAGTCATAGATTTTACTGCAAGCGCCATCTCCGGAGTGCCAGCTTCAATCTGCTTGGCCGTGGTCGGTGCCACATCAAGCTGCGCCTGCCAAAGTGTGTGTTCGTGAATATGTAGCACAGCTTTAATCGCGGAATCTGCCTCATATAGGGCGGCATGGGTTAGCGCTTCCGATGAGGCCATCACCGGCCCCACACATCTAACCCAGTTGTTGGCGAAAGAATATTCCTTCACAACGGTAAAGGATTCAGGGGATATTTGTTGAATCCGGCCGGTTTGGGTGCCGGAGATAATAAATTCAGGGCCCGCCCCGAGCCTTATGCTAACGTTGCCGAAACCAATTCCTGTATCGTACACCCCGATAACCCCACGCTCGAACAATTTATCGCGCCACGAGATAAGTCGATCGAGCACTGATACGCTTAGAGGGTCTCCGTTTACCCAATCGCAACTGAATTTAACGTAGCCGGTCTCAGTCATTAACTTTTAGCGCTTCTGTTGATTTGCTTCATAGGGACGATTGGCTGTGAGCATTTTCCGCAGCTCTGTTTCATTGGCCCCACATACGCCATACTCTGTGATAAAGCCTGTCACCAACCGCGCCGGGGTAATATCAAAACCGTAATTCAGTGCGGGGCTAATCATCGGAGTAAGTCTCACTGATTGCAGCGCCCCATTTAGCTCGCCTTCAATAAATGAAACCTCATCCCCGCTTCGCTCTTCAATCACAATCGCTGACCCGTCTTCAATTCCCCAGTCAAAACTCGATGAAGGAAGGGCCACATAAAATGGAATCTTATTATCAAAAGCGGCCAAGGCCTTGAGGTACGTCCCAATTTTATTCGCAACATCACCATTTACTGTGGTGCGATCTGTGCCGACAATAACCATATCGACCATCCCGCGTTGCATTAGGTGTCCGCCGGTATTATCAGCGATTACCGTATGCTTGACCCGCTCATGCCCCAGCTCCCAAGCGGTAAGCCGAGCCCCCTGATTTCTGGGGCGGGTTTCGTCAACCCAAACGTGTAAATCTATTCCACGCTTTACCGCTTCGTATATTGGAGCCGTCGCAGTGCCATAATCAACACAGGCTAACCATCCCGCATTACAATGGGTTAAGATTTGAACAGGGCCCTTTTTTCGAGCAAAAATTTCCTCGATAAGCTTAACACCGTGCATGCCAATAGACTGAGAACGCCGCACCTCGGCTTCAAGCAACTCCGATGCCTTCTGGAATGCTAGTGCTAACTGCTCGCTATGAGCTGACGCCTTCTCTGCTGCGGCAACTGTCTCCTGCACAGCGAGAGTTAGGTTCACCGCAGTTGGTCGAGTTGCAACAAGTTGAGCGCCCGCAGCTTTAAGACTTTCAGTGCTCAACGCGTCAGTAGAGTTGCGAATGGCGAGATATACTCCAAAAGCAGCGCAGACCCCGATTAAGGGGGCTCCCCGAACTTGCATCTCTTTAATTGCCTTGCAGACATCGGCTAAGGTCTTGAGGTCAACCACCTCGAAAGCGTAAGGGAGCCGGGTCTGGTCAATGATCTGAACTGTATCTGGGCTACCTTCCTTGACCCAAATTGTTCGGTAGCTCTTGCCAGATACTTGCATTAAATTCTCCTAAACCCGCTGGCGTTCTCTCCTAACGGACAGCTGATTGCGACAATCTTTCGAGCACGCCGGCTCTTCAAGTTTACTCGCACATGATTTACAAATTTTACGATCGTTCCCACATCGAGCACAGTGAATCTGCACATCCCCGGGGTCCCCGCAATGCGGACAGAAGGAGTACTGCTTAGTGGCCGAGAGATCCTGGCAAACCGCAACACGCTCGTCGAAAACAAAACACTCGCCCAAAAATTCACTCTGCGGAAACTCCTCCATGTATTTAAGGATTCCGCCATGAAGTTGAAAGACATTCTCAAACCCGACCTGCTCCATGATAGTGCTCGCCTTCTCGCAGCGGATACCGCCGGTGCAATACATTAGCACCTTCTTGTCCTTCGGAATTTCGAGGGATTCGACATAAGGCTTAAAGTCACTGAAGTGCTTGAGCTTAGGGTTCACCGCCTTGCGGAAATGCCCTAACGTAAACTCATAATCGTTTCGAGTATCCACCAAAAAGATCTCCTCGTCGGATTTAAGCGCGGCTTCCCATTCTTGGGGCGTGAGATACTTACCTCCATCAACAGGAACGGGAAACTCGGTACTGCCGGTTGTGACTATCTCAGGCCGCACCCTAACACCGAATCTGCGAAAGGCATGCTGATCAAAATCACCCTCTTTAAATATCAGCCCCGAAACGCCTAGCAGCTCTTGGAGTTGTATTTTAAAGCTTTCCACCGCAGCGGTCTCGCCCGAAAGAGAGCCGTTTATCCCCTCAGTTGCGAGGATAACCAGACCCCGCACACCAAGATTCTGTGCGAGCTTTTCCAGCTCTTCCTGAACTCGACGCAGCTCGGGTTCAGAAAAGGGCATAAAATGGTAAAAAGATGAGATTCGATAATTCGCCATAGGCGGACACCTTAAAATAGAGGAAAGAAGGTTTCAAGCCCAGGGGCTGGAACTTAGGGGGAGGGGCAAGGAGAATTAACCGACCGCGCGACGCTTTGCAGGGGACCGAACTGCCGCTTTAAAATTCAACTCAGTAACCGAGCCGGTTTTAAGAGATTCTAAGCATTCGAGGATAAATCTTGGGACCATTCCCATTTTTATATATCGATCTTGAATACTCTTCTCTACAAAGACAAAATCCTGGATGCGACCCCGACAACTTTCAGCTCCGCAGAGACAGTCGATTTCCCATAGGCCATCGCTCATCGAGGTTGAGTAATCAAAGAATATCTCTTCATTCTGAGCGATGTCCTTTAGTGCAAAGAGAAAGGCCCGCTTACCAATAATTTTTAAAACTGTATTGGGTTCACAGGAATGGTTGATGTAGTCATCCACTCCGCCGGATGGTCCAAGATATAGGGAGTGGTCAATCTGCAACATGTGATCTTCATCTTCCTCTTCTGACTCAAGAGTAAGATATTCCCCGCCGAACTCTATGACTAGGGAGTTGACCGCAATAGGGGAGCTAGCAAACACACCTCTTCCCCGCCCGGGAGTATCTTGAAGATAAAGTAAAGGTCTAGAAACTGATTCCACAGAATTAATGCTTATACCCCCGGTGACCCACAAAAAATCCACAAATCAAAAATTAAATACCGAATAATTCGCTCTATAGCGCCAAACCAAAGGTTTTGAAACCCTATATTAGATGTCGTCCGGTTAAATCATCGACCTTGAGAGTCTGAGCCTATTCTTCCCCCTCCCCCGATTTGTCCTCCAAAGCTTAAGCGAAGGAGGATGGGAGAAGCCCCTACCTCCTCGCCCTAGTATAAACAATCTCCAGGGTTCGAAACTCCTTCCCGCCAGGCGCTCGCTCGAACATCTCAAACTGATGCCTATCCTTTGTTATGAGCCTTAATACGGATCGAAGCTCCTTTTCCGCTCTAGAATCGGGATCGGTGTATGTGCCATGGAACTCAAATGTCTTGCCCGACTGATCCGCGGTGCCGTAGCTGATACCAATAGCGGTATTGGTAGAGTCCAGCCAGACAGAGGTAAATTGCTTTCGCGCCCGGTCAAACCCTAAAATTCCAATGCCTTGGAACTTCTGCCCTTGAATTTCCCCCGCAAAATCCTCGAACAGAAACATATTATCGAGGACCCAGCGGCTACGAGCCCTCCCATGCGAGATCATAGCCTGCCGATCTGCCGCCATCCAGAACCTTGCCTCGGTCTCCCATTCCCCAACAAAGGGCATAAGCAATTTGTGCTCTGGTCCACGAACCGTTGTCTCAAATGCCGCAGGAGATTCCGAAACCGCCCTACCGACCTGTTTAGCCTGGCCTTCCGTGCGGATTGGTTTATTAGAAGCACACCCTCCATAGGCGAAGAGTAGCAAGGCAAGCATGGCTAGGCGCTGGGAATTTGTAACCATTTAGAGCTGACTCCTAAGCTTAAGTCCGGGATAAAATGACTAGAAATACTCACTAACTACAAGCGGTTAACGAGTTCCAGATACAGTTTCTACGGTCTGGGGAATAACATAGTAGCGGGGGAAAACAAGCGCTGGATTGATTGGTATGGTCTTTAAGATACTGGGCGGAGCCATTGGTTATAGCGTGTTCCGCGCTCAGGGAGCCTTATTGGGTGTGATGATAGGTCACGCAGTTGATGCAGGGCTCTCCGTCCGTAGAACTAAGCGCAGGAAAGAGGCTCAACTGAAGGAGAGGCGCTCAGCAGAGGCCAATCGCACATACTTCATCAGTATGTTCTCGATGCTCGCAAAACTTGTCAAAGCCGACGGCGCGGTAAGCCCTGAAGAGATACAGTGCGTTGATAAGATCATGACTGAGGTCTTTAAACTGGACAGGAAAGGTCTTAAGGCCGCTCGCGAGATATTTTCCGAAGCTAAGGACTCTGCCACGGGCTTTCACCTCTATGCGGCTCAGCTTTTCGAATCCGCTCAAGCTCAGGGATACCTTCTGGAAGGGACATTAGATTTGCTATTTCGAGTGGCTTTATCTGACGGACCTTTAAACTCAGATGAGGAACGGCTAATTCGGAACACGGCAGAGATATTTAATATCGAGCAGGCAAAGTATCTAGCGCTACGTCGGCGTTATTCACCAGATCTAAACGGTCATAGTAAGGAGAAGCAGAGCGACATAGAGCTTCCACTCATCGAGCAATGTTACAAGGTGTTAGGTTGCGCCAAGACGGACTCACCTGAGGAGATTAAGAGTCGCTACCGAAAGCTCGTTGCCGAATACCACCCGGACAAAATTGTATCTAAAGACCTGCCCTCAGGGTTTATAGATTTCGCCCACGAGAAGTTTCGAAATATCCAGAGCGCCTACGAGACACTCAAACGGGAGCGCGGTCTTTAGCGCTTCTTGAGCACAATAACGTTTGAGTAGGTCATAAACATTGGGAGCTTACTCACGCACTGCTCCTCAAACCAGGTCACAAACTCAACAACATCTGGCTTGCGGTAAAACTCGGCCAGCTGTTTGTGATATTGATTGAACTCTTCTGTTCCAAGCGAGTAGCCAATTATCCGATTGCCAAAAAACCCAGTCGGATAAGCCGTAATAAATTCCAGTCCAAGCTCCTGGCAGAGGTTTTCTAAGTCCGACATCGAACCGTGCCCGGAGAATTTTCCAGGGTCACCTAGTGGATCGGGGTGCACGCCAAAATCGCACTCCTTGCCGCCACATTCCTTGCCAATGTCATCATTTTCTTTGTTTTGAAACTGGTAGATAACTGTGCCACCCGGCTTACAACAGCGAACCATCTCCTTCACAATTTTTTGCCAATCCGGGAAATGCATGAGGAACATCCGAGCAGCGACGATATCAAATTCACCGTCCTGTGCCGGAAGCGAGTAGGCATTTCCATGCCGAGTCTCGACTGGCAGGTTTCCCTTATTCTTATTCAGCTCTCGCAGCAGCGGCTCACTCGCGTCACAAGAGACTACCGAGCAACCATGTCGAGCAAGAAAAAGACTAAGCTGCCCATGACCACAGCCAACATCAAAAACGCGCGAGTTTGGCGGGCAATGCTTTTGGAAATATCGATTGATAACGTTATTAAACTTATTTGCGGGGTATTTGGACTCATCCGAGCCTTCAATAAAGAACTTAGCCCCTTCCTCTGTGTTCCAGAACTGAACCTTCTCTTCGTTAACTTTATGCATTTTTTCTTAACCCGCTAAACAAGAACTAGACACAGCAATTACACTCGATTGATCAAAGCTACGGCTTAATTAAATACCAAACATCGCTGGTAATCGGGCTGACATATCCATCAATCTCACTTGACTGACTAAATTCGTTTACCGCTCTGTTTACTCCTTCCCAACGATAATCATGTCCACAAAAAAGTCCCTGGTGACGAACTTTGGGGTACCAGGCCTTGATATCGTCTTTAACAAACTCGTATTCATGGTTGGCATCGATGAAAACAAAATCCAACGACTCGTCGGGAATCTGCTTGGCCACCTCGACTGAGAACCCTTTGATAATAATCGAGCGTGCCCCAAATGGCGCCAGCTTCGCGCGTGCGGTTTGCTCACATTTTGATAGCGAGTTCTGATCTCGATCTTCGTTATATTCATCATACTCGAGAAAGGCATCGACGCCGATTAGCGTCATCCCCGGAAGTTCGCTGAGGAGATAATGAGATGTGTCGCCGTTTAAAATTCCAATCTCTGCTCCCCGATTCAGTCGGAGAAAATTTCCGGCCACCAATAGGTTGCGAATGAGATTGTAATTCATCGCACCAAAGTCACTTTCGTAAATCACACGGAAGTCCTCCTACCAACTAATTCCTATAAATAATCTCAATCTGGGGTTCGTCTTCCCCTTCCTTCTGATTCGCAAGGTAGGGAAACCGTTCCGAAAATTACGAAAAGGCTAAATTACCTCATTGCGTGGTCAGCTTCTGTGTTCTAGCATCGAGTTCATGCGTATAGGGATTATAGACCTAGGAACCAATTCAATTCGGTTTGATATCCACGAGATAATTTCTCGTAAACGCCACCATCGCCTCTTTCGCGAGAAATTGATGATTCGACTCGGAGAAGGGGTATTTCTGAATGGAAAGCTCAATAAATTTGCAACTGAGCGCTGCGTTATCGCCCTAAAGGGGTTTGCAGAAAAGTGCGCAGGTCTTGGAGTTCAGAAAATCATCGCGGTTGGCACGAGCGCGCTGCGAGATGCCGCCGACGGCCAGGTGTTTGTTCAGCGCGTAAAACGCGAAACCGGGATTAGGGTACGCATAATCTCTGGGGAGGAAGAGGCATTATTAATCGCAGAGGGAGTTTTACACCACGAAAGAAAGCTCTCGGGAAAGTTCGCCTTAGTGGATATCGGCGGTGGAAGCACCGAGATTACTATCTGTGACGGCAGAGAAATTCTATATACTGCCAGCTTCAATCTCGGAGTTGCAAGGCTACAGCAGTTATTCTTAAAGGGCAGTCCACCTCGGAGTTCTATCCCCGGCCAGGATCCCATACTAGTGCTTCGTGAGCACATTCGCCAAACCCTACTGCAAAAGGGAAAGACCTGGCCCGACGTGAAAAAAATTGTCGGCTCCAGCGGCACAGTTCGTGCGCTCTCTCGCCTGCAAAAGGGGTTAAAGAAAGAACGGGGAACGTTTACTAAAAAGTCCCTTTCTAAACTCGTAGTGGAACTTAGCCCACTTACCTCTGCTGAGCTGATGTTACGCGCAAAGATGGAGCCTAAAAGAGTCGATCTAATACTGGCTGGCGGAATTCTTTTAGAGGAAATTGCCGGATTCCTCGGAGCATCGCGGATATCAACAACTTCCTATTCGCTAAGAGATGGGATTCTCGACAACATTCTCACCGGGCTAAACGCTAAAAAAAAGTCCAAAAAACGTAAGCTCTCTCCGATAAGATTAGCCGCTTAGTCTGTTATTTCAATTTCAACTTAACGCAGCATCTTCAGTTCCTGAACCTCTGACTTATTGTGTCTGATAGCAAGTGTCTGGGCCCCCAAAAGTGTATCCAGCGGAAAGCTAAGGGGCATCTGATAAGAAACATCAACCTCAGCCATCGTTCCAGACTCCGTATCAATACTAATTTCCGCACAACCAGAATCATGGCACTGCCGACCTACCGACCCAAAGACGCGGTCAAGCTCAGAGAACCCTCGGGAACGGGCAATTTCTACATTTATCTCAGGCGTGATGCTCGCAGCTTGATAACTTTCAACAGCTCCAGCATAACACCGGGCAAACGTTCCGTCCTTACAGACCGCAGGACCCTCAGGAAAGGACGCGCTAGAATACTGTCCGAGCATTACCGGGGCAGCACATTCAACTTTCTCCACTCCCGCCACGCTTCGCACGCAGCTCTTAGCGTCAGCGCTAGAAAATCCCTGGCTTCCGCAGGCAGCTCCCATTCCGACAACTTGTGTATCAACAAAGGTTGCCCCTCCGTTAAATACATATTCCGGGTTTGCCGCTTCTGGGAGCACCTTTGCGGCATAAACTCGCAAAATCCCATTTAGTTCCTCGCTCTCCTGATGATTCACTCGGCAGCTTGCTCCCAAGTCCGGATTTGTGATTTCAAACTCTACCGGGTTCTGAAAAGGATATACAGAAGTCACCGGCACAGAGACTTCACTAACCTTGATTGCCGAGGCATCCGCCGAAACGCCCGCTGGCAGATTAAAATCCGCTAGCGTAATTGCGTCACCGGCAGCGCCCTTTTTGTAGCGCGAGAACTTAAAACTCATCTCATCGCTGCATGCAGCCGCAGCCACTCTGGCAATTGAACTCACGGCCAACTTACAGCTCGGAAGCCCGGTGGAGACAATTTCAGTCGGGAGTTTCGAAACGGATTGCCATTTAGGAGGTGTGTACTCTTTATATGAGGACCATTTAAAGTTTGCCTCAGAGAATCTTGTCAGCTTAGGAGCCCCAACCGGTTGATGAGAGTTCAGCTTATCAATTGCTGTATTAACCGAGCCCGGTGCTGTGCTTGTCAGGTATCCAGAGGAAAGCCAACTACATGCCTCAGATGCCGCACCGTAATCCGATGCCACATTCTGTAAGGTCTCGTTACACTCCCGCTCCCTAACAACTCCCGCCACGGAACACCCGCTCGGCAATCCTGCAGAGATTGCGCGCTGCCCAGAGTCCTTATCTATTAAACAAAATGAGCGGTTGTTGGATTTAGCAGTTGGAAGTTTTGGTTTGAATGTGCCACATGAGGCGGCGGAAACTTCAAAGTTATTCTTGGTAGTCGCATCCGCAGAGAGTATTGGGGCAGAAGCGGCATACGCACAACTATCTCCATTGCTATCACAGAGGGGCTCGATGCGCGTTATCGGACCCGCGAAACATGAAAGCAGTTCATAACCCGAAGCAAATCCACAACCCGCTGGATCACTTAGGCAGGGCGATGAGGCGTTGGAACATTGTTCAGTCTCCGGACACTCCTTTGTCGCTGAATCATACTGTTTTGAATAGTTATCGTACCAAATTTGAATCTTTGTTGATGCATCAATCGGATTTAAGTCCGCCTCCATCTTCGCGATAAACTTTATGTAGTAGCCTCGGGGAACTTTGATATTTTCATGGTCCCCAGGAGTGCCGCCTCCATGAGAGCCCTTCGGGCCTCGAAAATAGGGGTTATAGAATTGCGGATCATTTGTGTGCGTAACAGTAATTCCCGATACTCCGCCTAAATCTCGGTAATCACAACTCCCTGTCCCGTATGGTCCCGAACACCAGCGCACTCGCAGCCGAGTCCATGCCGCTTCAGCATTACCTTGCCCAGGAACTCGGAGCACTTGAGACTGAACTTTTATCGCTAAGCGGGCCATCGAAAACCAATCAAGCTGCTCAGCCGCGGATCCGCCGTAGTTAACCGCAGAACTCCAAGCGCCATCAGCTTGGGTTACACGTGTGGCAGTGGAACTTGCGCCTGCCAGCTCTGGAATTCGAAGCCAGGGGGACTCAAAGTCGGTGGCATTACTTGCCCCTACTCTAATTCTCTGACTCTCACTGCCGGACCAAAGAAGCGGTAGGTCACCGTTATAACTCCAACCATCAGTTTCACGGTAAAGCTCCTCTGTGGCGTCATCAAAGGTCCCAAAATTAGTGAATTCGGCGCGCCACCTAGGCAAGCCTGCTGTCATCTGCGGTCGAACATAGCGCCTCTCAAACCGATTAAGCTCCAGTGAGTAATTCCGGAGAGGGATTGGATACTCAGTCCAACTGATAAATGGACGAACTCTGTGTGTCTGATAGTTAGTTACCGGAAGAAACGCCTCTTCCGCGACAAGTGAGCCGGTATAGGAGTAACGATCGGCGTATTCAGTAGTTCGACTTTCCTCCCGCACTCCATACCAAACTTGATCACTAACCGGCTCACCGTTTGCCGCTAGGACAACGCAATCCGGATCGGTCGGAGTGAGGCAACGAGCTGTCTTACGCGCCGCTTCAGAAACAGCATTTACGGCCGATACATAGCGCACGAGATTGAGAAAAAGCATTACAAACAGCACGCCACCGAAAATCGAAAAGAGTGAAGCGAGAATCGAGCCTCGCTCATTGGAAGGATTAAACATCATGGGCACTCCGGTTCTTCGTAACTACTATACTACTGCCAACCACAACTTAAATTGGCGAAGAAACCTTTGTTAACCTGCTATATATGTTATCGCTGTTCAGGTGAAATTATTTCTACCTAAAGCGCTGCCCATTCTAATTATTATGAAATACAAAAGATAGTGCCTCAGACAAATGATGAAATATTCGATACTTAGTTAGCGGCGAGAACCTAGAATTGAGCCCAGAATTCCTCGAACAATTTGTCGACCGAGCGATGAGCCCACCGAACGGGCTGTGCTCTTAGCAAAAGCCTCCATTGTCGACTGCCGTTGACGGCCACCTGAGCCAGATTCGCGAGGTGCTTTTGCCGCCGCCCTTGCGGGCCTCTCTACCTGAATCCTATCAAGCGCCTCAGCCGCATGATCTGTTCGACGCTCTAACATCTCAAACGCCGAGTCTCTATCTATATGCTCTGCGTAGTTGGGAAAAAGAATGCTATGCCTGACAATCTGACCGCGTTCCTCGGGAGAGATGGAACCGAACTTACTTAATGGAGGTGCAATTAGGCACCGCTCAACCACTCCGACACTCCCTTGAGAATCTAAGGTCGAGACCAATGCCTCTCCTACTCCCAGTTCAGTTAAAGCCCCTTCAACATCAAACGAGTCATCGCTGCGAAAGGTTTCCGCGGTTAACTTAAGTGCCTTTTTATCTTTTGGCGTAAAGGCCCGAAGTGCATGCTGCACACGATTCCCCAGCTGCCCCAGGACGTTGTCCGGAATATCAAGCGCGCTTTGCGTTACAAAAAATATCCCAACTCCTTTGGAACGAATAAGCCGCACAACCTGCTCAATTTTTTCAAGCAGTACCTTGGGAGCCTCGTTGAAAAGCAGATGCGCCTCATCAAAGAAAAATACCAGTTTAGGCTTAGGCAAGTCTCCGGCCTCAGGTAAGGACTCGAACAGTTCACTGAGAAGCCAAAGGAGAAAGGTAGAATAGATTCTTGGCGTTTGCAGCAGCTTCTCCGCCGAAAATATATTAATCACTCCGTACCCAGAGGGATCAACGCGCATAATGTCTGAGAGCTTTAGAGCTGGTTCACCAAAGAAGGTCTCTGCCCCCTGCTCTTCAAGCATCAGAACATTACGTTGGATTGTAGCAATTGAGGTCGAGGAGATATTTCCGTATTGAGTGGAGAACTCCTTGGCGCTCTCTGCCACATACTTAAGTAGGGCTTGTAGATCTTTTAAATCCAAAAGCAACAACCCTTGATCATCTGCAATACGAAAAACAACGGTCAATACCCCGGATTGGGTATCGTTCAAATCAAGAAGTCTGCTCAAGAGTAAGGGCCCCATCTCGGAGATGGTGGTTCGGACAGGGTGACCTAATTCCCCAAAGACATCCCAAAAGGCCACGGGAAATCCGCTGAAGGGAAGATCCTTTAGACCTAGCTTTTCGGCGCGCTCTTGGATTTTTGGATTAAGTGACCCAGGTTGGGCAAGGCCTGCTAAATCACCTTTAACGTCGGCCAGGAACACTGGAACTCCGAGGCGACTAAAGTCCTCGGCCAGCACCTTCAGAGTAACCGTTTTCCCGGTTCCTGTGGCTCCAGCAATAAGCCCATGGCGGTTCGACATTTCAGGAAGTAGGTAAACTTCCTTTTGGCCCTTGCCGACGAAAATCTGCTTTGCATTGTTTTCCATGCGGCGGAGAATACCGCAGACGCGAACAGTTATCCACTGGCACTTTCGCGGACCTTAGGCCAACTTTCTCAATTCGGCTGGCTGCATATGCCAGACAAGGCGGCCTGTGCCGGGAGTGGGTTCTGCCGTAAACTCAATCAGGGCGGCAGTGCCCTTACTAAAATGCAAAAATGGCGGGTCAGTCCGGGAGAGAAAATAACCCGCTAGGTGGCTGATATCAGGTTCGTGTCCGACCAAAGCAACGCATGAGTCCTTAGGGAGTTTGGCCAAAGCGGCTATGACTTGCTCTGGCCGATTCCCCGGAGCAAGCTCTGGAAACTCTCTCAGGTCCACCACTCCAAACTCAAGCGCTAAATGCTCGGCGGTCTCGACAGCCCGACGTAGCGGGCTTGAACAGATAATCTCCAGCGGAGTATCCAGTATCCGGCGCAGACCTTTAGCAATTTCTTTCATCCGCTTGTGGCCCTTATCACTTAAGGGGCGCGTTACATCCGACGATCCAGAGGGAAGATCGTGTAGCTCAAGCGCTATTCCGTGACGAACTAAAATGATCTGCATTAGGTTAGGACTTCTGCTGAATGCTCCGCAATACGCATTAGAGTCTGATGCGTCCCCAATGCTTCGTCCCGGCCAGGATCCGGTTTGCGCTGAACGTATGTTCCGTCCGGACGCAAATCCCAGGCAGAACGCCTGTCATTTAGTATGACCTGGATAAGCTCCCAACATTTCCGTTTTAAACTTTTATCTTCTATTGGAGCAATCGCTTCTACTCGAGCCGAGAGATTACGATACATCCAATCCGCTGAACCTAAATAAAATTCCCCATCTGCAAGATCGTCAGCGCCGTTTTGAAAATAATAGAGTCGTGAGTGCTCTAAGAGCTGCCCAACAACGGACATAACGGAGATATTCTCGCTCATGCCTGGAACCCCTGGACGCAGACAACATGAGCCGCGGATAATTAACCGTATCTCGACCCCGGCCTGCGAAGCACGATATAGCGCTCGGCAAATTGTGTGCTCCACAAGGCTATTGGCCTTGGCGATAATCAACGCTGGGCGTCCCGCCTGCGCATGCTCGACTTCCCGTTCGATCATCTCAATAAATCGGTCCCGCATATTAACCGGGGCGACGAGCAATTTGCGAAAGCTGCGCTTTATTCCGCGGCCGGTCAGGCAGTTAAAGAGATCCAGCAAGTCGTCAGTAAACTCCCTCTTTGCGGTAAACAGGCCTAAATCAGTGTAAAGGTTCGCCGTCTGCACATGATAATTCCCCGTGCCGATATGAGCATAGGAACGGATTCCGTCGGCCTCGCGGCGCACGATGAGAATTAGTTTGGCGTGAGTCTTTAACCCGACGATGCCGTAAACTACATGCACACCAGCTTTCTCTAGCTCCTGCGCCCAGTAGATATTACGCTCCTCATCGAAACGCGCCTTTAGTTCTACCAGACACACTACTTGCTTCCCGGCCCGCGCGGCCTGAATAAGAAGCGGCATAAACGGACTCTGATCGCCGGTCCGATAAACTGTCATTTTAATTCCAACGACATTCGGATCTTCAATGGCGCTCTGGACGAAGCGCTCCACACTCGCGGTAAAACTCTCAAACGGATGGTGCACTAGAAGATCTGCCTGGCGGATGACGTTGAAGATGCTGATATCGCTATCTTGTAAAATTGGAGGCACTACAGGGAACCACGGCTGATACTTGAGCCCCGGGACATTTAGTTCGAATATCGGCTTTAGGGCGCTATAGTCCAACTCGGCTGGAAGCTCATAGACATCTCCTTCGCTTAACTCAAGCTCTTGCGTTAAGAATTTAAGCATCCAGGGATCGGGATTCGGTCCGTGCTCAAGACGCACAACTGTCGCAAACTTCCTGCGGCGAACCTCCTCTTCCATCATCTCCAGTAGATCGTCGGCACCCTCCTCATCCATTTCGATACTGGCGTTGCGGGCAATTCTAAAGAGCATGGTTTGGATAATATTCATCCCCGGGAAAAGATCCTCAAGATTATTTCGGATCAGATCATAGAGCGGAATAAACCGATAATTATCAGCCTCAGCGGGGCTAAGGTCCATCATCTGCGGTAATATCGGCGGAACTTTTATGCGAGCGAATAACAACTCGTCCCGCTCAGGGTGGCGCAGCGTAACACCAACCGAGGTTGAGAGGTTGGACATAAACGGAAACGGGTGCCCGGGATCGACCGCCAAAGGGGTCAGCACGGGGAAAACATTATCGCGAAAGTAATTTCTTGCCCGATCGAGCTCCTCTAAAGAAAGCTCATTCCAGGAGACGATTTCAATCCCATGAGGGATTAGCGCGGGACGGATGTGCCGCATATATACCCGCGCCTGGTCTTGTAACATCGGGAGGATTGCTTCCCGAATGGCGATGAATTGTTGGATGGGAGTCATGCCATCTGCTGACTTATTAACCATTCCCGCGGCTATTTGGCGCTTCAGGCCTCCAACTCGCTTCATGTAGAAGTCGTCAAGGTTGGAGTTAAAAATACTAAGAAACTTTACGCGCTCCAAAAGCGGAGTACGCTCGTCGAGCGCAAGGCTGAGAACCCGACGATTAAACTCCAGCCAACTAAGCTCCCGGTTTATAAACTCACCCTGTCCGGAGTCTTGTTGCGAGAAATTCTGCAGCGATCTCTCGCCCCGTCTCTCATCCAGAGATACTAAATTCGTAAACATCTTAAGCCTATGAAGCGTTCCCTCAGTCGCGATAACTTCCGCGCGGGGAGTTTATAAAGTCATGTAGAAGGCAAAAACATCGCCTGGGAAAGGGCACCACTAAACCGGCGGAAAACATCTTACGCACGACCAACTTCCCGAATAATAACTAATGCCTGCAGCTATTATTAACAGCCATCCTATTGTCGGCTAGTTTTCAATCAGACTCAAGAGACCGCCTAATTATTAGGGGATTATTAGATATCTGTTTTAGGCAGAGTTCTTCGCTATTTTTTATTCCCTTTTGAACCAAGGGGTTCCAGATTTTACATGGCTGAATGATTATTTATTGAGCTGTATACACCGAAGAATTTGCGGTTAAGTCGGCACCGTAATTTACACGCAGGTTGCTGGAGATAAAAACCAGTTCACCACTTCTAAAACTAATATCGGCGAAATTTCAGCCCAGTTGTGTGATGGAGTTGGTGCTTAGAGTCGACTATTAAGCCCTCCGCACTGGGTATGCGTTTAAGTAAATCAAGTCCCTCGCTGGGTGTTAGAAAAAAAATTGCCGTGGCTAGCGCATCGGCCATGGTGGCCGAGCTATGCACTACCGTAACCTGTTGATTTTCCCCGCCCGGCATTCCGCTTCGAGGATCAAGCAGGTGATGAAACCGTTTCCCTCGATAAAAGAAATAATTTCTGTAATCCCCAGAAGTCGCAATCCCCTGAGAGCCCCTAAGTGAAATTCGTCCGAGCATCTGCCGTTCGTCTACGGCGCGAGGGTTCTCTACCTCAATATCCCAACGAGTATCCCCGAGAAAGCGCATATCGCCACCGCAATCTATTCGGGCAAACTTAACGCCGGATTCCCTTAAGTACGTAGTTGCAAGGTCGGCGATAAAACCCTTACCAACCCCGCCACTGTCAAACTCTCCCGCTCCTGTAATCCTCAGAGCATCTCTCTCAAATCCAAAATTGCTATTGGAAAGAGTCTTTAACTCACGTGCTATATCAGCCGGGTGCGGGGGAGTCTGTGCCTCTCTGGCGTCGCGCCAGAGTTTTGTCAGCGACAAAGAGAGAGGCATGAATAAATCCGAGGTCAATTTCTGGGCACTAACTGCCCGCCGAAGAAGCTCTTTCAAAACCGTAGGAGCGACAGTGTTAGATAGCTGGCGTTCTGCATTGAGTTTACTGCTCCAGCTACCTAGTTCCCATTCCGAGATTTGTGAGACATTGCTTTCGATAAATTGAAAAGTTTGCTCAATCATTAAATCGGCCGTGGCCCGATCTTGAGAGTAGATCGCAACTCCGACAAAGGAGCCCATTAACGGGCGAACATGTTCAGTCCATTTGCCACTAGGGCCAGACTCCAGGGAGAAAGCATGTGAGGGAAGCAGAGTTAACGCCCCAAATGAGGAAAGTCCTTTGATGAAATCTCTTCTCGTTAAGGTCATAGAGTATCTGTAACGACCCACATCTCTCGTATGGGGATAATGGTGAGTGCGAAAAGGGAAAGCAGAAAAATGGTAACCGACGCCCCGAAAAGATAGCTGAATTCAGGTGCGACATAAATAATCAACCAAGGAAGTGCGAAGGTTAGAATAAAGCTAATAAACGCCACTAGGTATAAAACCGAACGAGTGCTGTCTTCTAAATCACAGACAGATAGCAAGTGACAGAGAAAGAATAGCAACATCGAGCAACCGACAAGGTGCAAGTGCGTAACCTCTGCTAGCTCCGCAAACGGTCGAGGGGAGCTGCCACTCAACAGCTCGCTTATCTCCCCACCGGAATCACCTGTAGAAACTCCGTCCACAAGGTCACTGCCTAAATAATATGCACGAACGCTTGAGGGCGCGAGGCCGGTTTTTGTGATTGTTAGCAGCGCTGCACTCAAGAGCCCCAAGAAGAGTCCGAGCAGTCCTAGAGTCGTAAGGATGCGGGTACTCTTTTTTGCGCGAGCTAGTCGGTATCCAGGTATGGCGGCGGTCTTCATTGATCTTTATTGGCTCTGCTTACAGCATCTGTTCCGTAAAAATAATTCCACAAAAAGAGGGCCCGTTTTACACCTTTAGCTACGGCCCGGGAAGAGAGGGTTGCGCCGGTTACGTTTTTAATACCCGATCCAATTTCAAATTGAGATTTCACCGAACTGCCCTCAAACTGCTGCATAAATCGCCTTTCGCGGGCCTCCCAACCACGAATTTCTCTAAATACCATCATCTCTACCCGAGTAACCACGCCTTGGGGGCTGATGCCAACAATATATGTAATCGGTAGGTGCTTACCGACTTCACTATCAATCAGGGCGTATCCGCTGATCGCTCCTTCATGACTACAGGTAAAAAAGTGCGCGCTCTTGTGGGATGCGGCGGTTGTATCCGAAACCAGATGCGAGACCTTTAGCTGCTCAATAATGGCCGGTGTCAGTGGCTTAGGGTCGTATTGCTTTTCGCAGTTATCACCTAAGACTAATCGCAAGGCGTCGTCTTTTGAAAGATAAACCTCTTCCGCGCTGACTGAGAGCGGTAGCAGAAGAGCAAACAATAGCGCGGTTCGATATTTCATAAAAAAGGCGGGGAGGAGGTTAGCTCTCCCCGCCTGCAAACTACCAAGCTCAGAGTTAAAAGCCTAGAGCGAATGAACCGAGAAATCCATCAGAGTCACCACGCTCAAGCTCTCCGGCATTCCATTGATACTCTGTCTTCAAGATAAAGTTTGGAAGTGGGCGATACGCCAGTCCCACCACATAAGAATCTTCATCCAGGGTACTAGCATCTGCCCGACGATTTACCTCCGCATAGTTATAACGGAAAACACCGACGAATTTCGGATCTTCAAATCCTTTCCCGAGGAAGGTGTTGTTAAGTGGTTCAAACCAGAACGAGTAGTTGAGTTCAGCATACATACCGCTCAAATTCTCTGGTACGATATTACCGTCTTGATTGAGACCCTCTTCGATATCAAAGATCGCCCCCTCACCTAAGAACTTAAAATCAGCATAGGTGAATTCCCAATCGACTGCCCCAGCGTTGATGTCATGGCCAGCTTCATCATACCCACCGTGATAACCGCTGATACCTAACTCCGTTCCGATCCAAGGGCTGTAAGCAAGGCGTCCAACAACTGCTTTGTTGTTATTGTTGTCCTGCTCAAAATTCCCCTTAGCCTCACGTAATGCGCCACCGCCGGTTGCGATGTCATCATTTAGGCCGTTTACAAAATACATCTCTACTG
>CAYMWO010000030.1:0-19840 GCA_964393905.1 uncultured Bdellovibrionales bacterium
AACCCTCACGGGAGTTCGGTACACGAACATGGGCGGGAGCCGTAATTGGACTGTCACCGTGCCGAGTTCTTCCGGGGAGATGTTGGATTTGGGGCGCTTGAATCTGGAAAACAACGAGCCGTTTCGTCTCGGCCTATATCTCGAGGGCAATATCGGCTTTACCCTCAAACTTGTAGATGGCGTGATCGTAGTCGATAGGCAGTCCAAAGAGATCGGTAGACTCGCCTTCCGTTACGATCACCCCTAGCGACCTATTCTCCATCCCCCCTCTCCAACCCGGACGCTAGAGGTTTTTGCATAGGTTATCCCCAGTGCAGACCCCTCTGGCGTCCGACACCCCAATCCTTATTTTCTCTGCGGCTCCGCGTCTCTGCGTGAGATAAAACGTTTTTTAAATAAAATTAGGAAATTGTTGTATCTCACGCAGAGACGCGGAGGCACGGAGAAAAATAGGGGTAAGAGGGATGGAAAAGAATGTGATACCTTGAAAACCATATGGTCAGGTTCAATATTTTCAGTGGGTTAGCCTAGCCCGGTTCAGCGTCTATTCAAAAAACCCCCGCCAGAGCGCCTAATTTCCCCATCCCCCTCATAACAGTAGAACGGACCATAATCCGTGGCTGAAAATTTTATTTGGGTAGAAGAGAAAAACTTGTTTCTCGGTGGGCTCGCCCCGGTCTTTTCATGTGACGGGACGACTCTCGCCGAGAAACAGGGCTGTAAGCACTATAGGTTAACATCGGTTTTTGTTTTGTTATTTAAAATGTTTTCCGCGTAATAGTGCGCTTTGTGTTTTTTGATTTTTGAGTTTCGTGTTGGCTTTCCGATTGTTGAGTTATCGAAAGCGTCTTGCCCCGATTCTTTAAGTGCCAATTTGTATTTGGTATTTAAAGAGTCGTGGGCTCCTCGCCTTCGACAACAAAAGGAAAATCCCCATGAAGAAACTCCTGATTCTGGACGGCATCGACGCCGTCTACGCCCTCATCCAAGGGCGTCTGGCCGAGGAGGAGCTTGCCGAAGCGATGTTCGCCTTCGGCGATGGTGCCAAGGCCCAGCTTCTCGCCGCCGCCGGCGGCCACCCGACGTGGCTTCTCGGCAACCACAGCGTCGAGGAAGTCCTCGCCGCTGTGACGGCGTGGGGCAAGCTGCTCGCCGCCATGCGCGACGCGCAGGCGAGCGGTCGGCTCGTGTGGCTCGGCAAGTCGGGGACCGACGAGCGCCGCAAGGCGCTCCGAACGTTCCTGATCGGCCAGGGCTACTCTGCGGAGCATCTCGACTCGGTCGAGTACGCCGCGACGCCGACCGAGCTCGCCAAAGTCATCGAGGCCGCTAACCCCGGCCTGGAGTGTCTCCACCACTTCGCACCTCGCCTTCGGGCGCCGGCGCGGGTGTAGAGAGACCTCCAAGGAGAAACTGAAACACATAGCGCGCGCAAGCGCGGGGCTTCACAGCCTTGTTTCTCCTTTATTATCTCCCCCTTAATCTCACTCTCGCTCTATCTCTCAAGCTTATTCTCCTTCTTAGCCTTCCCCTTACTCCCCCTCTCCCCCCTCATTAAAAAGCAATCCCCCAATCCATCTCTCCATAACACCCCCAATACCCCTCCGGGACCTCTCCATTACCTCTCCGGGCCGGGCGGCGTTCTTTCTCACTATCATTTCGAGCAGTTGGATTTAACTGTGCGCTGTCTTGGCGGGCATCCGCTTTAGAGGGCGCACACCGCAAAATTGGTTTGTAAAACTGTTTTATAACTCCTCGGTCGGTAAGATCGGTAAGAAACGTGCACAGTGCGAGCCCAATTGCTTGGGGCGACCTTCGGTCTGTCTCTAAAAGACAGATGGAACGTCGCCCCGCAAGGGGTTTCACCGTCGCGTTCCACATTTCCCAGGAGCTCCCATGCCTCGTCCCAAGAAGCCCTCTCCCCGTACCGCCGCGATCTCGCGGCTCCTGAACTGCCGCGAGGCGCTCGCGCGCCACATCGCCACGCTCGTCGCGGCCGACGAGGCCGCGGTGGTCCACGCGGCGATGCACGCCGCGGAGAAGGAGCGCTCCGTCACGTTCCGGAAGGCCACGCTCCTCGGCGTCGAGCTCCGCACGCTGAACGCCACCCTCGCGCTGCCCCCCAAGAAGGGGCGGAACCGCAACGAGCGCGCCGTGACCGGCCGCCGCCGCGGGGCGATGAAGTCGCGGTGCGAGGCGCTCAAGGTCGAGATCGCAGCGCTCGACCTGCGCTGCGCGACGCTCACCGTCGAGATCCGCGGGTTCCCCCAGCGGATCATCGATGCGGGTCTGCGCTGCGGCCCCGCGATCGAGGCCGCGAAGGCCGAGGTCGAGGCGGCCAAGCGCTACCTCGCGGAGGCCGAGGCGGCCTGCCGTTCGCTCGGCATCGACCCGGCCGCGGACGTCACGAAGGAGAGCCCCACGCGGGCCCTCCACATCGTGCGCGACCGCGCCACCGCCGTCGCGTAGAGCGAATTCCCTCGGGGAACTCCTCTCGCGATGGTCTTTTCCGGGCGGCCTGGCGGGTGTTCTCACCCCCAGGCCGCCCGGAACTTCAGGTTCTAATTGCGGTGCGCCCCCTCAAACCCACCTCACCCCAACCCCTATTCTTCCCCGCGCCTCCGCGTCTCTGTGTGAGATAAAACCGTTTTTAATAATTCTAGATCCCACGCATAGGAGCGTTATATAAAGCCTCCCTGGACTTGAATATCAGGTTCCAATATAAAGTTTCCAAATGTTATTAGGCAGCTATCACCAAAAGGCACTGGCAACTCATAGCGCCGAAGCGGGCCAGGCCATGGTTGAGTTCACTCTCATTGCCATTACATTTCTTTTCGTAATCCTTGGCGTGATTCAGCTGGCGCTAGTTCTTAACGCCGCGACATTAGTTCAGTATGCAGCCTACAACGCCGCACGCGCTGGGTCAGTTCATGGTGGCGATCTTGAAATAATGACTGAGGCGGCGCGCGTCTCGTTACTCCCGGTCTTTCCTCGTCACGGGCGAGCCGATCAGGTTCGTGGGATGACCGAGAACTATTTGGCATCCTTGGCCACAGACCAGGAGCCGTTTAGCTATACCTACTTTCACACACCGATAACTCAAGTTTCGATATTAAGTAATAATGGCATTCCCTGTGGAGGAATCGTAACATTCGACGACCCCAAAACGGCGGATAAGGGCTTCATAACGGTCCAAGTAGTTCACCAGTATCAACTGGTAATTCCCTTGGTGAACAGAATGCTGTTCTGGGTTTTTGAAAACTTTAAAACGGGCGCCGGATATACAGGCAATTCGCTGGATAATATTTCTAAGATAACGGACAAACGCCGTCGAGTCTCTGGGCAATACAAAGATATCGAGTATCGAATTCCGCTGGTCGCGCACTACACAATTCGCCTGCAATCGGACTATACCCGGTTCTGTGCGCCGCCACCGCCGCCGCCACCGACTACAACCACAACAACATCGACCACGACTACGACAACCTCACCCTGCGGAGTGGTTAATAATCCAACCGTAGGCGGAATCCCGCTCGATAACTGCTACAATTTCGCGACTAATTGCGGCTTGCCAGCAGCGGCCGCTTATTGCCAGGTCATCAAGGGCTGCGCCGGCGCGAGCGGCTTTGTATATGGACCGGGCACCACCCATACTTACGTAATCGGCGATGGCGTAGAGTGCCACCAACAAGGACAATTCCTTTGCGGACCGCTCTCACAAGTGACATGTTTCTAGTAAAGTCATGGCTCATTTAAAAACCCCCACCGGCACAACTCTTTCCTGTAAAGGCTGGCATCAAGAAGCAGCGCTTCGCATGCTGCTGAATAATCTCGACCCTGAAGTCGCCGAGAATCCGGAACAGCTGATTGTCTACGGCGGCTCGGGTAAGGCGGCTCGTAATCACGAGTGTCTGGAAGCAATCATCAAAACTCTGCGGCGTCTCGAAAACGACGAGACGCTCTTAGTGCAGAGCGGAAAACCTGTCGGAGTGTTTCGCACGCACGACGAAGCGCCACGGGTGATTATTGCTAACTCGCATCTTGTTCCACGCTGGGCTACCTGGGATGAGTTTCGAAGACTCGAGGCGCTGGGGCTTACGATGTACGGGCAGATGACCGCCGGAAGCTGGATTTACATCGGCACTCAAGGGATTTTGCAGGGGACATACGAGACATTTGCTGAGTGCGCGCGGCAGCATTTCGGCGGGACGCTGTCCGGTCGGTTAGTAATAACAGGGGGCTTAGGCGGCATGGGTGGGGCGCAGCCGCTGGCGGCGACTTTAAACGGCGCGGCTTTTTTGGGAGTTGAGGTCGATAAAGCGCGTATCGAGAAGCGGCTAAAAACCGGGTATTGCGACAGATTGTCTGAAAGTTTGGACGAGGCGCTGGAGCTTGTGTTGGCAGCGAAGAAGGAACGCCGTGCCCTATCGGTTGGTTTGGTCGGTAACATCGCCGAGGTCTTACCGGAGCTTGTTCGCCGCGGAGTGACTCCTGATGTCTTAACGGACCAGACCTCGGCTCATGACCTGCAGCTAGGTTACATTCCGATAAATACATCGCTTGAGAAGGCCGCAACTTGGCGCACTCGAGATACTGTCGGCTATGAAGCTGCGGTATTGGACTCGATGGTGACACATGTCGAAGCCATGCTCGAGATGAAAAAGCGTGGGGCGCGGACTTTTGACTACGGGAACAATTTACGGGGACAGGTCGCGGACAAGCGGGGGTTTACTGAGGCGTTTCAGATTCCAGGGTTTGTGCCGGAATATATCCGGCCGTTATTTTGCCGCGGCTCGGGGCCGTTTCGTTGGGCGGCGTTATCTGGTGACCCAAACGATATCAAAGTTACAGACCAAGCCGTGCTTGAGACCTTCCCCAAAAACGAGGCGCTCGCGCGTTGGATTAAAAACGCGGGCGAGCGGGTTCACTTTCAAGGGCTTCCGGCGCGCATCTGTTGGCTCGAATACGGCGAGCGGGCCGAGATGGGGCTACGCTTTAATCAGCTCGTAAAAACCGGAAAATTAAAAGCGCCGATTGTCATCGGGCGTGACCATTTAGATACCGGCTCTGTCGCATCCCCTAACCGCGAAACAGAAGGGATGAAAGACGGATCGGACGCTATCGCCGACTGGCCCTTACTTAACGCGATGCTTAACACCGCCTGCGGCGCAAGCTGGGTATCGCTCCATCACGGCGGTGGGGTGGGAATCGGTTACTCGATTCATGCCGGGATGGTATGTGTCGCTGACGGAACGGAGATGGCTGATAGGAGATTAAAGCGGGTGCTTACGGCCGACCCTGGAACAGGGGTGATGAGGCATGCGGATGCCGGTTATGAGAGTGCGATAGAGACGGCCAAGGAGCGGGGCGTTGACCTTCCGATGATTAACCCGAAAGGATAGCTGATGGAACGTATAACGGTTGCAAATCTGGAAGCTGATCTTAAGAAAAGCTTTTCGGCTCTGAGAAAGGGTGCTCCGAATGTCGTTAAGACCCGCGCTGTCGTGGAGAAGGCACTTACTGATGGCGAGGCGCACTACGGTATCAATACCGGGTTTGGGGCGCTAAAGAATAAGCGCATTGAAACCGCGCAGCTGGAGAAGTTGCAAGAGAATCTGTTGCTGAGTCACGCTGTGGGAGTGGGTGCGCCGGTCACGAAGGAGATCTCTCGGCTTGTTTTGCAACTCAAGGTTCACGCCCTGGGGTTGGGGTGTTCCGGGGTATCGGAGAGCACGTTTGAGCGGCTGTTGCGGTTTGTGGAGTTGGACTTAGTCCCTATTATTCCCTCTCAGGGAAGTCTCGGCGCCTCGGGGGATCTGGCGCCGCTATCACATATGTCGTTACCGCTAATTGGCCAGGGGGAGTTTTGGAACGAGAGCGGTAATGGGGCTGTGCCTGCGGGGGAGCTCCTTAAGAAGCACAAACTTGAACCAATCAAGCTTAAAGCCAAAGACGGGTTGGCGTTAATTAACGGCACACAGTTTATGACCGCGCACGGCGCGTATGTTTTGCGGCGCGCGCTGCATTTGAAGAAGGCCGCTGACATTCTCGCGGCAATTAGTCTTGAGGCGTTACAAGGTAGCCTCAAACCGTTCGACGCGAGGATTCAGGAGATTCGGCCGCACCCGGGGCAGATTGAGGTGGCGGCGAATGTGCGAAAGCTTATGGCAAAGAGCGAAATTTTGGAGTCACACAAAAACTGCTCCAAGGTTCAGGATCCGTATTCGCTCCGCTGCGTGCCACAGGTGCATGGCGCGGTGCGGGATGCGCTTAGCTATGCGGCGCGGGTGATTGAGATTGAGATGAACTCGGTATCTGATAACCCGCTCGTGTTTGATAACGGCGATATTTTAAGTGGCGGGAATTTTCATGGCGAGCCTTTGGCGTTGGCGCTGGACTTTGCTGCGATTGCGCTTTCAGAGCTTGCAAGCATCTCGGAGCGGAGAACTTATCTGCTGCTTTCAGGGCACGATGGGCTGCCGGTACTTTTGATTAAAGACGCGGGGATAAATTCAGGGTTTATGATTCCGCAGTATACAGCGGCGGCGCTTGTCTCGGAAAACAAGGTGCTCTCACATCCGGCTAGTGTGGACTCAATACCGACTAGTTTAGGCCAAGAGGACCATGTTTCGATGGGCGGGACGGCGGCGACAAAGCTGTTAAGAGTTTTTGAGAATGTCGAGAACGTGCTGGCGATTGAGCTAATCACCTCCGCGCAGGGGCTAGACTACAGGGCGCCGCTTAAGGCCGGGGTTGGAGTGCAGGCGGCGCAGGATTTTATTCGGGGCTCGATAAAGCATATTGAGACCGATGGGCTTTTTGGGCCGAGCTTAAACAGCGCGAGAGAGATGCTTGCAACTGGAACGCTGGTCAATGCTGTAGAGAAAGTTACGGGGGCTCTTTCGTGAACGGGGTTATTCGGAACATCTCGCTTATATATCCTTGTGGTAAAGGCGAAGGCGAGCAGCCGATTTCAAATGGAGCTGCGGTCTTTGAAGGGGGGAAGATTTCGTGGGTTGGGCCTGAACGCGAACTGCCGCAGGGCCTTCCTGGCGGTCAAAGCATTGATGCCGGTGGTAGGCTGCTTGTGCCGGGGCTTATCGACTGCCATACGCATTTGGCTTTTGCGGGCTGGCGCGCTGACGAGTTCGAACGCCGTGTCCGCGGTGAAAGCTATCTAGATATCGCCAAATCCGGCGGGGGCATTCTATCAACCGTGAAGAAAACCCGTGCTTGTTCGGAAGAAGAATTATTCGATCGTTGCCATGGGTTTTTAAGTGAGATTATGGCGCTCGGGGTAACGACTGTTGAGTGTAAGAGCGGTTACGGACTTTCGATAGAGGAGGAGCTTAAGCTTCTAAGGGTCTATAAGAGGCTTTCACGCTCTCAACCGTTGGGTGTGGTTTCGACTCTCCTGGCAGCGCACACGGTTCCGCCGGAGTTTAAGGATAACCGCGAGGGGTATCTCTCTCTCATTACCGAGAAGATTATCCCAGCTGTCGCGAAGGACAAACTCGCCACATTCTGCGACATCTTTGTCGAGGACTCGGCCTTTAGTCCTGACGAGGCGCGCCGGATTTTGGGGGCCGGGAAAAAGGCGAGGCTAAACCTTAAGCTGCATGTGGACCAGATAACGGACTTAGATGGCGGGGCGTTAGCGGCAGAGCTAGGGGCGGTGTCTGCTGATCATCTGGAGAGGATAAACGATGCCGGTATTAAAGAAATGAAGCGCGCTGGGGTTGTGGCTGTGCTTTTGCCGCTGGCTTCGCTTTATACGCAGCATACACCGGTCGATGGACGGAGGTTGGTTGAGGCGGGAGTGAGTGTGGCAGTTGCCACTGACTTTAATCCCGGGTCGGCGCCGAGTTTTGATATTCAGCTGGCGATGATGTTGGGGTGTAACTTGAATCGGCTGACGCCTGGGCAGGCGTTACGGGGAGTGACGGTTAATGCAGCGCGGGCATTAAAGCTTGAGGATACGCATGGAAGCATTGAGGTTGGAAAAGCGGCGGACTTTGCCGTGATTGATGCGGCCGATGTGAATCATTGGATGTACCACTATAACGGGAATCGGTGTGTGATGACGGTTAAGGGTGGAGATGTGATTTGGAGCCGGCAGTAGTGAGATTTTGAGAATCAGCCTGTTACTGCATAACCTTACTAAAAGGTGCAAACCTTAATTCATAAACATTAGAGACCCCCGGCGCCGGACGTGAGCTTGGGTTGGCAGCCCCAAGTCACGCCGACGCCGGGAGGTCAGACGAACCGCAGTGAACCCTCAGGCCATGTCGCGGGGACTACGACGCGGGAGCGTGCTCGGGCGCCGTCACCGGAGCCGGGCTCTGGACCGGGGTCAGGGTGAGCGGGTCTCCGCCCTTCACGCCACGGAGCCGGTAGTTGGCATCACCTCCGACCAGGAAGAGCTCGTAGTAGGAGATCTCCACGCACCCGCCGTTCTCGTCGAGGAGTTGGAACTTGCTCGAGCCCGGAGCGAACGCCAGGTTCCCCTCTCCGGCCGCGAACGGGTAGGAGCAGTGGACGGAACGCCCGCCGCCCCACGGATCGCCCCTGTTGGCCTTCACATCCAGTTCTCCTCCAAGGGGGAACCGGGCGAGGAGGGGGCTCTCGCTGTGGATCGTCGTCTTCACGTTCCCGAAGTTGTCGGCCCGCGCCACGGCGCACTCCGGGACATCCGGGATGTTCCACTCCTCCCGCGGAAGCGGCTTGAGACCGGCGAACGTCCCGCGCAGGATGTGGATCATCTCGAACGGGTAGAATTCGCACGAGCGGAATGAGCGGCACTCCTCGGGGACCTCGCAGCTGTAGAGAAGAGAGATCTGGTCTCGAACGAACGAGAAGGAGTGGCCGGCGTTCGGTCCGCCGACGATGGCACCGTTTCGGAGCACGGCGATGTTGAACACCTCGCCCTTCGTCTCGCCGGGCTTGATGCCCTTCCGGTGCGCGACGTTCACGAGGATGACCCGGTTCGTCGGCCGACGCCACGCGGGCGTGAGCGCGAGGAGCCCAACACAGAACCCCGCAGCGACGGTGTCGCCGCGCGGGATGAGGACGGGGTCCCAGGTGAACGGGATGCGCGGGTACTGACCGAGCCGCGACTTGCAGGCCACGGAGAGCGACCCCAGCACCTCACTTCCCGCGACATCGCCTCCTCCGGCGATGTCGGAGACGAAGGTGAAGATGATGCCCTCAGGGCCGGTGGCATCGACACCCATGATGGCTTCGTTTAGTGACGCGACGATCTTCGGCATGACCTGACCTCCTCGACAGAGACTCCTAAGCGGAGTTCTGAACCTCGAACGGAAAAAGACAGAACAATCAACCCCAGTAGGGGGAACGTTAGGGTGGACTCTAGTAGTCCAACCTAACGTTCCCCTTTGCGAGTTAAGTTCATGTCTTGGTAGGTGAAAAACCTTAACAACTGTAACAGCTGATTCTCAACACAGAACCCCAAAACAAAAAGGGGCTGAATAGAGAATCAGTTTGAATAACTACTCAAGCAAAAGCGATTATTTAAAGAGCGCAGGGCCCGGAAACACATTCCCGAGCGAATCAGAGTTTGTCTCTGAAGGGGGGTAGATGTATTACATATCAGAACCCGATATTAAAGCCTGACCCGGTTGTCAACTTGGGCTTTGACTACTTGGGAATTTTATACAGGATTTTTATACAGGGACTATGCACCGCCGCTTAGTCGATTACTAACTTTTCTGGGGGGAGCCTACTTTGTCACCAATGTTTAATGTTCTGGTCCTCGCTCCGCCGCTCCTTGTGGCTGTAATCCTGCATGAGGTAGCTCACGGCTGGGTGGCGGAGAGACTTGGTGACCCGACGGCCAGGGCGCTGGGGCGGATTACGCTAAACCCGATAAAGCATATCGACCCGGTGATGACCCTTCTCCTACCGGGCCTTTTAATCCTGAGCGGCTCTCCCATAATTTTTGGCGGCGCGAAACCGGTGCCAATTAATCCAGGGTATTTTAAAAACCCCCGCAAGGGCATGGTCTGGGTGGCGCTTGCCGGACCGGCGGTGAATATTGTCCTGGCTTCTATCTGTTATCTGCTGGTCATGGCACTTGATAAAATGAACGCCGATGTAGTCAATCACAGCGCGATAGTTTTGCTTGTCGGCGCCTGGCTGATTTACGGTGTGGTGATAAATCTAGTGCTAGCGCTTTTTAATCTTTTTCCAGTTCCGCCGCTTGATGGCGGAAGAATCGCCGTCGGACTTCTGCCGCTTTCGATGGCGCGCTCGCTGGCAAAGCTTGAGCGCTGGGGACTGTTGATAGTTTTCCTTCTACTCTATTCGGGGGTGATTGATGCTTATCTCGGGCCGATAATTAAATATGTCATTACCCGTCTAGGCGGCTAGTGGGAGAGGGCTCCTTTTTGTGGCCGACGAAAAAATGGAGGAAAAATCCGCACACGAGTTACGCCTCGACACGGCTCGGCGCAAGCGCCGCGCCGCTCAGAGTAATCAGTTCGGCGAATACTCCTTCGCGATAGTCTCCGGCGGAATGCTCACCTTTGCCATGCTTGCCGCCCTAGGCGAGCGGCCGAAGGAGATAGGTTACTGCTTCCTTTTAGGCGCCAACCTCTTCGCCTTCATCTTCGCCCTCTTCGGCATCCGTTCCCCCGCGGGGAAAGCTACGCTGATGTTACAGGCGGTGGTGTTAGGGATAGTGGTTTTTGTGGCGGGGAGGAATGGGGCGTTTTTGAGGTAACTATGAGACCAGTGCGAGCGCCGCGAACCTTTAGTTGTGGGGACTGACGTCCTTAAAACCTTGGGTTCGCGGCGCAAGCACTTAGCTCAGAGAGCTAGGTCGTGGCCGAAGCCGGGGTGGCGGCGATGGGAGTGGGCGTCAGGCCCGTGGACTCGAGGCTCCACATCACATCTTCGCCAACCCTCGACCGAACGTATCTCACACTGGCGCACTCGTGAGTCGGCGCCACCCTCGGATCGGCGATGTAGATGTGGGTCCCCGGGAACGGGGTGATCTCCCACACGGTGCGCGCCGAGTTCGGGTCCGTGCAGACCGCCATGACGGTGGCGCCGTTCTCGAAGGTCGGGCAGAAGGGCAGGAAGCCACTCGCCCTCTTGAGCATCTGGCTGAGAGGCTTCATCATGTAGCCTCTCACCATCACGCAGGGGTAGCCGTCCACGTCGAGGACGAACACGACCCGCGTGCTCGGCAGCTCGCGCACCCTGCGCTCGGGCTGGTGGAATTCGATCTTCACCCCCACCAGCGGACCCGAGGGGATCTTGCCGTCGTCTCCGAGCGGAACCGTGACGATGGCGTATTCCGCTCCCATCTTCTCCGCCGCAGTGGCGAAGTTCACGGCGTTGCCGGGGTTTCCGGAATAGATCCAGTCGCCGTCGACCCAGACCTTCATCTTCGAGACCTTCTCGGCGGCGTCGATGGTGAGTTCCACCATCACTGAGGTGCTACCGCAATCGTGGGGGCCGACCCCCACCTCCCCGAGCTGGAGCAGGTCCTTTGCGAAGGACGAGTTGCCCAGGCGGACGACCGGTCGTCCGCCGTCGAGGGCAACCCAGGGAAGACTCTTCATGCGATCATCATCCGAACCAAGTTCTCGGACCACTGCACTTCTCCTCGGGCCCAACTTTTGTCAGGCACCGTTGCGGGTGTGTCGAAGCAGCAGAGGATTTTTCCCCCGCCCCCCTTCACTACCCTGGAAGAGACTGCGGCCTACGTACCGCTTGCCTCTCTGAAGAGAAATTAACTTCCCCTCAAAGAGACAAGCGGCAACTAAATATCAAAAACCTAACGGCGCTTGCACCAGACTAAAGGTCCTTCCCTAAGCCCCTTAATCCAGTGCCAAGCAATTCACTTCTACCCAAGATCAATGTTCTAGCGGGTATTGTGCGGGTGGTAAATCAAGGGGTGATTATTAATAAATTGAGGGGAAAGTCGGAGGGTTAAAGCTGGGGATTGGGGAATAAAGTTACGGGGAGAAGAAGAAGAAGAAGAAGAAGAAGGAGACTAAGAGCAAGAAATAGAGATAGAAATAGAGTTAGACTAGGAGGGGTTACTCTAGGGGCATTTTGGGCTGGTTTACCCTTACCCACCCGTTATCTTCATAACCGAACTCGAAAATCTCCGGATGCAAGATCTCAGCGATAATCTCCAGCGACTCCACCAATCGTGGCCCTGGCCGGTTAAAATACTGGTTCCCATCCAACACAAAAACCCGCTCGTCTTTAACTGCCTTTAACCCCCGCCACTCCGGCCGCTCCGTCAGCAATGGCATCTCCGTCAACGTCCGCGGAATATCAAACCCACACGGCAGCACGAAGATATAATCCGGATCCTTCTCAACCAACCCCTCCCACGTCATCCACGGCGAATGCTTCCCGGCTTCCCCAAACAGATTCTTCCCCCCTGCCATCTCAACCAACTCCGGCATCCAGTTCCCCGCCGACATCAGCGGCTCAATCCACTCAATACAAGCAACACTCGGCCTATTCACCGCCGTCTTTGCTTTATCCTCAACTTTATCCTTAATCGCCTGCATCCGCCCTTTAAGCTCAGTAACCAGAGTTTCCGCTTTATCATTCGCGTCTAACGCAGCTGCCACCCGGCGAATATCCGCCCAAAGGTCTTCCAAGCAGTTCGTGTTTAACGGAACAATTTTGGGCTGAAGCCCCGTGCACTCCCGTAACGCCTCCTCCACATCGCGAAAGCTCACCGCACACACCTCGCACTGAGTCTGGGTCACGATAATATCCGGTTTTAGCGCCACCAAACTCTCGGCGGAAACCCGATACACAGAAAGCGCCTCCTGCAGAATCGCCTTTACGCGCTGGTCTATCTCGTAACTTGTCCCATCGACCTGGAACTTAGGCGAGGTGCAGACAGGCAGGGATTTAATGTCTAGCGGGAAATCGCACTCGTGGGAGCGCCCAACTATCGAGTCCTTAAAACCGAGAGCGCAGATAATCTCGGTGCTACTCGCGATGAGCGAAACAATCCGCACGAACTAGGCTGACTGCGCCTCAGAACGTAGGGCTGGGAACCCGCGCTCTAATAGAGCAAAGCCGCCGAAAAGAATCGCTACAAACAAGACACTGCTCGCGACCGTAGACTGGAAAAACGGAATGCCGGCCACATAGCAAGCAATAAGTCCTGCGCCGTTATGGGCGTAAAGGCCTTCGAACATCCAGACGCCAAAGTTCGTTACGACGAAAAACAACACAGCGCTCGTAAGCGTTGCCACGCCCAGCGGCAAAAGCCCGCGGTTAGCCTTTAACATCCCACCCATTAATACTGTAAGGAAGAGCGAGATATACACAAACGGCAAAGTCACATGCGAGCCGATAACGATGTCGCTCAAAAGCATGCTGAAGAAAACAATTAGCACCGCCAAACTTCGGCTCGGCGCCTTAGCACCGCCAAAAAGTGCCAGCGCCAGAATTGGGGAGAAGTTTCCTGGATGTGGCAAAATCCGCGAAAAGGCAGCCGCTAAAATAATTCCGAAAATCACAAGCACTCGGGAGTTCGACATATGCATCCTTTAACCAGTCTAATTAAAAATTCGCCATAAATCTGGCGTTCACCCCTATAACAATTTTCACCCCCAGCACGCAATTATTCGGTATCTCCCACAAGAGAGTGAATCAGTTCAATTTGAAGCCCAGAAAAACCCTCAATTATCTGGTCGGCTGCGCTTAAATCTTGGCCCTCGTTAAAGCCGTTACGAAAGCCGATGACCTTCATTCCGGCCGCCTTAGCGCTCTGAATCCCCTTTTTCGTATCTTCAATGGCCACCGTTCGACTGGGGCTCACAGCTAGCCGGGTGGAGGTGAATTGGTAGATTGCGGGGTTTGGTTTTCCCACTCCACTTACGTCGTCGGAGCTGGCCACTACACTAAACCATGGGGTGAGGGAAAAGCGGGTTAGGACTATATCAATCCAGGGTTTTGGCGAGGAGGAGGCAAGTGCTACGCGATAGCCAGCGGCTGAGACGGCTTCTATTGTCTCGCGGCTTCCGGCGATAAGCGAACTCTTCTCCCCGTAGATTTTCTTAGCAAGGGAGTTGTAATACTCCAGATACTCGGCGATTGAGATTTTAAGCCCCTCCTCTGAGACGAGCTTGTGGTAGACATCATAAGCGCTCATCCCGATAATACCCGCCTGGAGTGCTTCATCCCAATGGCCAATCAGCCCCTTTAAAAACTCACTCTCGACCCCCTTCCAATGCAGTTCGCTGTCGACAATCACGCCGTCCATATCGAAAATTACGGCTCGCATTAGTTCCTCCTTTCAAACCCTTTTACGGCTAAGGCTGGTTTTTACCACAGAGTTCAGGGAGTTACACGGAGGAGTACAGGGGAGCACGGAGGAATTTAGGGTGATTGATTTAAGAGCAACAACTTAGGGGGCCGAATCACAATTAAGAAAAGTTGTGGGTGATGCCCTAGCTTGAGTTTGGTGGCTAGGCGGAGTAATCTGGGTCCAATCTTTCTTTTAGGTTTCTTCTGGTAGTTGTTGGCGCGGTTTTTACACGATTTGCGATTTCTAAACGGGGATGTATTTGCCGGGGAGAAACTTTAGCGATGGTATTTCGGAAGACCTTCAAAAAGCGGGCTGAGTCAGCCAAAACGTTCGTTAATCAAAGTATCAGTGTCGCAATGCAACAGATTCTCGCGGAGCCAGCTAATGCTGCACTGCAAGCTCAGGCGACCAGTCGGGACGCAATCGAGCGACTGCGTGGCAACGGTCAAGCAAAGCGCCGGGTCACCGACTCGCACTTAAAGCAATATCGCGCGTCTTCCTTTAACACTAACTGAGTGCGATGGAATCTCGTTCTTGGGGTTGGCAGAGTTAACAGGCTAAAAGAATTCAGCCCAGACCTAGAAGCCGACCGCTTGCTTTGTCAGCGCTTCGCCCTCGTTAGAGCTCTGACTTCGTCCGGACATTAGATACGGAACTGAGAACATCCCTTCCTCAGCAGGCTTTCCACGGAGCCGTTCGATTCGCCCCTCTGCCGCCTCTTCCGTCCGCAGCTCGTAACCCTCACGCTTACCTAAATACTCGCGCAGTTTTACAAACAGACTGGCACCTTGGGATTTCAGATCGAAATATCTAAGCTCGCGCATGGGACCGCCTCAGGGAAAAACAAGGAAACAAACAGGATTACAAACGGTGATACAAACTCAATCAATATCGGTCCCATTAACCAACCACTATCCTGTACTTTGCACAACGAAAATTTCTCTCACACTAGCTAAATTCCCGGCTAAGCTCCCGCAAAAACGCTAATTAATTCGATAGGAGAGCGCCTCGCCAATATGCGGCGCTTCAATCAATTTACTACCACCGATATCCGCAATAGTTCTTCCGACTTTAAGAATCCGGGAATATCCGCGCGCGCTCAGACCCATAGTTGTAGCGGCCTTCTCAAGCATTGTTCTAGCCTGCGGCTCAAGCAGGCAATGCTCCTTCACCTCTCCTGGACTCATTCGAGAGTTCGTTTTTCGCTGATCTCCAAACCGTTCCTGCTGGACCTGTCGCGCCAACGCTACGCGCCCGTGCATCCCAGCAGTTGGATCCTCAGGTAACTCGCGCGCGAGTTCGGTGACGGGAACGGCCGAAACCCAGACCTTAATATCAATCCGGTCCAACAGCGGGCCGCTAAGTTTCGCTTGATAACGCTGAATCTGCGAGAGCGTGCACTGGCAAGTCTGCTCGGGAGAGCCTTTACGCCCGCAGGGACAGGGATTCATTGCGGCCAAAAGCATGAAGTCAGCGGGAAAGCGCAGCCGCAATTTAGCGCGGCTAATGACAACTTCTGCAGACTCAAGCGGCTGGCGAAGCGCCTCTAAGACATCACGGCGAAACTCGGGTAGCTCATCCATAAAGAGCACTCCCCGGTGCGCAAGCGAAATCTCCCCCGGCACCGGGTGCGGACCACCGCCGATTAATCCGGCAAGACTTGCTGAGTGATGCGGAGCGCGAAAAGGACGAAGCCCTGAGAGGGTTTTATCTGAGGTGGGCGTACTCTCTGGGTTAGTTAACTCCAGAGCCGAACGCACGCGAAGCTGTTCGATGGATTCCTCGAGTGTTAGCGGCGGAAGAATGCTCGCAATCCGCTGCGCTAACATGCTCTTTCCCGCACCCGGTGGCCCGACCATCAACAGGTTATGTCCGCCAGCAGCCACTACTTCAAAGGCCCGTTTTGCCGCGTGTTGACCGACTACATCGCCAAAACCCTGCCCTCCATAGCGCCGCTCCTTCAAGCTCTGCGAGGGTTTGGTCGGAGCAAGCTCGGCCTGACCGTTAAGAAAGGCGATAGCCTCCAGCAGACTTTTCACCCCAAACACCTCCACACCTTCAATCAACGAGGCCTCCGCAGCATCCTCATAAGACACGACGAGCGCCCCCCGCTTGCGATTATTTAAGTAGTTAGCGGCAGCGATTGCTCCGGGGGCCGAACTGATGCTTCCATCCAGCGCCAGCTCTCCAATAAAAAATTTATGCCGCAGCCCCGTGGGGTCGACCTGACCATCCGCTGCGAGGATACTAAGGGCAATTGCAAAATCAAATCCGGCCCCGAACTTCGGGAGTGCCGCCGGGGCGAGACTCACAATTACCTCGCGCGGCGGAAAAGCAAAGCCGCTGTTTTCAATCGCGCAACGCACCCGATCCTTCGACTCTCTAAGCGCGCTATCGGGAAGCCCCACGATTGAAAACCTTCGGAGGGATCCAATAATCTGAGCCTCGACACTTACCGGGTAGGCATCGATTCCAAAAAGCGCTGTGGTTCGGGCCTTGGCTACTAGCGGCATATCTTTTTCTCCTTAAGTTTGACCGATCAGCCCCCCTCTGGGGCTTCCCCTCTAAAACTATCTCGTCCGCAAACCGGCAGCTGTCGCTTGATTAAGGAAAAAAGTTCCTCCGGGGGCTGATTTTCTCAACCAATTGGCTGACCTATCTAGCTAAAATCATTAGAAAACCCCTCTTGCACTAACCTTGCAAAAAGATTGAACGGCGTTTGTTAATTTACCCCCCGCTTCTAACGGGGAATAACTTTGAGAGTTGGTTGTGGCCAAAGCTGAATCGATTAATCTGAAGAATGCATGGAACTCGGTTGCCCTTGAGGAGCGGCTTGAACTTGTCTCCCGCGCGCAAGCTGAGGGCATTATTGCCGCCATGGCTTCCATTTTTCTGATCGGATCGATTGCTTATGGCTTTGATGAGATCTGGCTTTTGGGTGGTGGGCTGATTGCCTCTCTGCTCGTGATGCCGCTCTTTGCTAGCTATAGCTGGAGAAAAAACAAACCAGCTGCGGTTCTCAGCTACCTGGCGGTGAGAAGCGTTGCCCGTCGCTACGCCTTTGGTTTTAATATTTCAGACCTTTCGATTATCTTGATATTTCGCGGAATCCTTGAAGAGCGCTACGAAAATCAAGAGACGGAGATGGCAATTCGGCAACATGAAACGGTGGAATACGACCAAAGTGCCGGTCCCGAGAAGAATGTCTGGATCTGCTTAATGCGCGGCGGCTTTGTCGCTCTCTCAGAAAAGGCCGGTGGAGCCAAACTCGAATTTGTGGGTGCAATCGACCCTCACCTTGTCTGCCGCAAGCCAACTCCTCAGGAAAACGCTCCCGAACGCTCAGTTGTAATTCAAGGAACCGGTAGCTATCGGGGCCGAAAGATAGTTCTCTCCAGCAACTACCCAGGAGCGCTTTATGTTTTCGAAAAGCAGCTCGGTAGGCTTATTGAGGAGTCAATTGAGGCCTACAAAAATGACCCCCTTAGCTTCCTACCTGATTTCTAGTCCTCAGATTGCTCTCTAACTGCCCTTAATACCCCCAACCGCTTAAAATCCTTGCGGAGTTTCTCTACCTCAAGATATTTTACCGAAGGCTGGCCTAGAAAAATGCCGTCCAACAATAAGCTGAGAAGAAATTAAACAGTCTCGGCAGACAATTAATGGGCAAACCAAAGGGCAAAATGGAACGACACACATACATCCGCTTTATCGCAACATGCGCATTCTGCCTCGGCCTGCTTTTGACTAACCCAGCAAACGCTCAACAGATTGCTGAGCTAACCGGGGGTGGGGTGAATCTCACAGTCGGAGAAAGTTCAACGGGGCTTGGCGTAACTGTCTCCGCACCGAACATCACGCCAGGAAACACCAAGGTGTTTGCCTTAGAGAACCCCGCAAGACTCGTCATCGACCTGCCAAAAGTTTCAATCAAAGGAGATAAGGAGCGGGCAGTTGATCACTCCGCCGTTCATGCCCTTCGAATTGGCGTGCACCCGGACAAGACTCGAATTGTAATCGACCTAAGTGGCGAAAAGAAACCCAGCTTCTCTGTAAATGCCGGGAAAGGAAAAGTCTCAGTCGCGTTTGAGGTCTCGGGCTACACAACAACTAATTTGGCTTCTAAGACGGAGAAGAAAGCTGAGGCGAAGGACACAAAGGTAACGAGCGAACCGGCGGCAGCTGAAGAGGTGGCTTCTAAAAAGGAAGAGAAGCCCGCGCCGGTTGTGGATGATGATTTTGATGATTCGCAGATGGAGCCGGCTTTTGAAGAGAAGCCTGCGACCAAGACTGAAGAAAAATCCGAAAAAGCAGCCCCGAAAGCTCCAGTCATTCTGGCAAAAGGCGCAGCAACTGCGGCGAAGTCCGAGAACAAGGAGGACCCGGCGGCTAGAGAAGAGGCGCTCTTAAAAGCAGACCATGCCCGGGTTTCCGAGAAGAGCAAAGCTGGCTCCAAAACGGAAGAGCTTGAGACTATCGAACCTGAGGAGCAAAAGGCCGTTTCTAAGGAAGAGGAGTTAGCATCAGATCTAACTGCCGGCGAAACCGAAGATGCGGCATCTGGAACCAAAGTCGCAAAAGGCGAAGCTCCTACTAATCCTGCCTCCACTGGTGGCGGTAAAGCAGCCGGGTCTATTGAAGTCACAGGCATCTATTATAAATCCATTAACGCCGGGAAGGACGCCGCTGTCGTGATCAGCTCTGACGCCTTGAAGGATTACAGCCTGACAAGCCCTAACTCTGGGCTTTATGAACTGCTTATCTCTAAGGCCCATCTTAGCGGACCATATCTGGGACTTCCGCAATTTCCGCCAGATACTTTTGAAGGGCTTGAGATGGTGACGGCTGAGCAATCAGGAGAGAATGTCATCATCCGGATTTATGTTGATGATGACGCCAAGCTCTCGCCGTTTAGAGCTAAGGGGCAGCTTTGGGTGAAGGTGCAGAAGTAGCGCAGTGACTGTACGGCGTAGGAGCATCCGCCGCGGTTAAGTAATCTAGCGCGGTTGCTGCCTCCCCTGTCAGGCGATTTTGTGGAAGCAGTCGATAGAGCTCAATCGCCTGTGCCTTTTCGCCAAGCGCCATCGCCGCTGCGGCAGCGTTTTCGAGAGCCTTAAAATACAACTCTTCTCCTACTAACACGGAGTTCTCCGGCAGGAGGATGCGCTGGAAATTCTCGAGCGCCACTGAAAAATCCTTCTTTAGAAATGCCAACATTCCAGTTAGAAAAAGGCTTTCAAGCCCTAGGGCTGACGGCGCGTTTTCGCGCTCGCCCCTGTTTTGTAAAAGCTTTTGCGCTGCAGCCGAGGCAAGCTCGACTGCAAGTAATGTCCGCGGCTCCGGCTTGGCATGACTCAACCGAATCAACTCTAGCTCGGTAAACCCCAGGAGCAAGTGGCCCCGAGTCCAAAACGGAACTTGCTGTAAAAGGTTGCGAAGAAATACGCGGCGTTTCGCGTAATGGGGCCCAAAGAGCTGCGCCTCTTTCAGAGCAACTTCCACAGCGCTTTTCCCCTGCCGTCGAAA